>PBMU01000106.1 GCA_002722775.1 Rhodospirillaceae bacterium | reverse complement strand
CAATTGCAAACGCCGGTCGGCACGTGATTGTGTCAATGCCTGACTGTCTGTGTTAGTGACCACAAACTCTACACCTTCCAAGTTCGACCGAATCATGTTGTTCACCGCATTGCCGCCCGCGCCTCCCACACCTACGACGGTGATCCGGGGCTTGATTTCGCTTTCGTCTCTCGGGACAGAGATATTGATGGTCATTACACTCTCCGGGTCTTAGGGTTGCGGGCAAGATCAAACTCGCGGACGAGCTTTACGGGGCGGTTTTCGTCGTCAACAGAGCGGACGACGGTCGACAAGATCACCGGCCGCCGGCGACAGGAACCGTTTGAAGCCACTGCAGGGTGCAGGGATTGGATGCGTGTCATTAGAAATTCTCCCTCAGCCATAAGCCGACCTTGCCAAGTACGTTGGCCGGTTCCACTTTGTGAGGACGCCCTAATATGGAGGCGTCGAAACCCGGGTTGACGGCATAGGCCAGCAGTCCGGCACATGTCGAAAATGCAGGACCTGTAGCGGCATCCGCCAATCCGTTGATCCTGATCGGTCGGCCCGGTCGAGCCTGTTTGTCCAGGATTCGTTGAGCCAGCTCGCGAAGACCCGGCATTTGGCTCGCCCCACCCGTCAGAACGGCACGACGACCAGCAACCTTGTCAAATCCGGACTTCTCGAGGCGCGATTTCACTAGCTCGAAGATCTCTTCCAGCCGTGGCTGAATAATGCTTATCAATAGCGATTTTTGAATCTGGCCCGGTAACGCCTTGTCGTCGTCGCCGACCTGGGGAACCTCAAGAGATTCGCGGTCATCCAAGGGCGAAAGGGTGGCGCAACCATGCAAGGTCTTGAGGCGTTCGGCATCTGCGATTGGTGTTGAAAGCCCTCGAGCAATGTCGTAAGTGATATGGGCACCACCAACTGGCACGACGTCGGTGAACACCACACTTCCGTCCAAAAATACGGCAACGGTGGTTGTTCCACCCCCCATGTCGATAACAGTCACGCCGAGATCAATTTCGTCCTCAACCAGGCAAGCCAAGCCGGAGGCATAGGAAGAAGCGACATATCCTTCCACGTCCAGATGACAACGTTGGATCACCATCGAAAGGTTGCGAACAGGCCCCGACGAAGCCGTGATCAGGTGAATATTTGCGCCAAGCTTGTGACCGGCCATACCGCGCGGATCACGAACTCCACGATTACCGTCGATAGAGAACCCAACCGGGATTGAGTGTATCAAATCACGGTTTTCGTCTACCTCAGCGGACCTGCCATATCCAAGAATTCTCTGAAGATCGCCGTCACGAACCTCGTGGCCGTCGATCGAGACTTCGACGCCAAAGGTCTGGGACATGGGATAGCCGCCGGAAAGGTTGACGAAGACCCGCCCCACTGTTTCCTTGGCCATAGTCTCGGCCGCATGGACTGAGCGTCGGATCGCCGCTTCCGCCATGTCCATGTCAACCACCGCACCGTTTCGCACACCGCCAGACACCTGATGGCCAATTCCAAGAATCCGAGCGCCAGAACGTCCATGCGAGCTCACTTCGTTGGATTCCCCGACCCGGGCAACGAAACAGCAGGTTTTCGACGACCCTATATCGAGAGCCGCGACGAGATCGCCCTTCGATTTTGTAAGTGTGCGTCTCACCTGGTCAGTCTCCTCCCGATTGCCATCTCAGGTATCACGACCGTCGTCGCGTTTCGCCGTTGTGGACCCTGGAGCCACGCGAACCACGAGTTGGTCACGAAGCCGCATGTCAATTGCGACCACGTCTCGGCGCAGGACACCGTGCTCCCGCTCCAAACGTGCGAGTTGCGACCACGCCTCACGCGGATCCATTTCCGGCAGCTGTACTTTGATACGGTCATCGACCCGCACGTCCCAACGGCGCTCTCCGACCCACGTCAAGGCACGAACACGCCGATTGAGATCCGGTTCACCAGCCAACACCTTTAAAATTCCCTGCGTCCGGGCAGGTGCATTCTTGCCGATCACAATCGGTAGATCCTGGAAGGCTTCGAGACGATGTTCGAGGATCACCTCGCCGTCGTGGTCAATCAGAGACAGTTCGCCATCCCGCTGCCAAAGTGCCAGCGGTTCCCTCTCAATCAGGCTGATGTAGATAGTATTGGGCAATCGCCGGTCGATCCGCACGCTCTTGACCCAGGCGAGTTTTTCGACCCGCATCCGGATCAAGTCGAGTTTGACGCCATAAATCGGATCCCCAGTTCGGATCGACACCGCCTCGAGCAACGCCGCACGGGCCGTTCGCTTACGTCCCTCAACCAATACATCTCGCACCGCGAGACCGCTGGAAACCATGGACTGGTCGAAAGCCGTTTCCAGCAGGGACATAATTCGCCCGATCGAACCTGCGGCGCGCTCGTGCCAGATTGCTAACCCAACGCCCACCAAACCAACCATAAACGCGCCGAAAAGCAGAGCCCCGGGTGTAAACAGTCGGCGGCGCCTCGATCTTGCCAACGCTATAAAGGGGACCTTAGGCGAAGACACTCTATGGCGACCTGGTTTTAAAGATCGCATTGAGCATCCTCCACCATTCGGGACAGGAGAGTTGGAAACGGTATGCCCCGAAATACTGCTTGTTCTGGGACCAGCGACGTCGCCGTCATTCCCGGCTGAGTGTTAATTTCAAGTAAATAGAGGCGGCCTTCGCCTTCGCGATCGTCAGTGTCGTCGTACCGGAAATCACAGCGTGTCACACCCCTACACCCGAGCACTTCGTGAGCGCGAATGGCCATAGATTGCGCTTCTTCGGTAATCGCAGATGGCAGGGGCGCCGGAAGCAGATGTACGGAACCACCTTCCTCGTATTTGGCCTCATAATTATAAAACCCGTGATCTGAAGTAATCTCGGTAACGCAGAAAGCGTTGCCATCAAAAACGCCGACCGTTAGCTCTCGGCCCGGAATATAAGGTTCGAGTAATACTTCTTCGCCAAAGGGCCAGTCACCGATGACCGGCAGGTGATTGTCACCCGCCCGGATAATATGCACACCAACACTCGAGCCCTGATTAATAGGCTTCAAGACATATGGTGGATCATAAGTGTTGCCTGCAATCGTGTCATCGCGCGAGCAAACTACACCGTCGGGACAACGCAGTCCGGCGCTCTTGAAGATCCGCTTAGAGCGTGGTTTATCCATGGCCAGAGCCGAAGCCTGCACCCCCGAATGTGTATACGGGATACCAATGATATTGAGCAGACCCTGGATGTTGCCATCCTCTCCGAACGGGCCGTGCAACGCATTGAAACAAACGTCAGGATGCAACTTGGCCAAAGTCTGTGCGATCGAACGGTCCACATCCACTTCCGTCACCCTGTAACCGGCGGACCTCAAGGCGGAAGCACAGGCATTACCAGTCGACAGCGATACCTGACGTTCAGCCGACCACCCCCCCATCAGCACCGCGACATGTTTGCTCATGCGCCGGCACCTTCAATTCGAATTGGGACGCCGACCCTCTGGATCTCCCAGCGAAGTTCAATTCCAGAGCTCTCCAGCACCCGCCGACGGACCTCCTCTCCAAGAGCTTCGATATCAGCCGCCGTCGCCTTCCCCGTATTGATTAGGAAATTGCAATGCTTCTCCGAAACCATCGCTCCACCCATCCTGAGATTCCTGCAACCGGCGGCCTCGATGAGCTCCCAAGCTTTGAGCCCGTTGGGATTAGCGAATGTGCTGCCACCAGTGCGCGCGCCTATCGGTTGGCTTTTCGCGCGAGCTGCGCGGATAGACTCTATTTGACACGCGATTTCGGCAGGATCACCGTCCGGTGCGGTGAATAGGCCAGAGGTAAAAATGCTTTCCGCCGCTGCGGTACAATGGCGATAGCTCATGCCCATTTCGTCAACCGGTATGCTCTGCAACTGACCGGCCCCATCAATCCCCTCTGCAGCGATCAGCACATCCTTAAATTCACGGCTATATGCGCCCGCGTTCATACGCAGACCTCCGCCTATGCTTCCGGGAATTCCACTCAGAAACTCAAGACCAGAACGGCCCAATCGCAAGGCGGAGAGCGACGCGTTACCATTTAATGTCGCAGCACCAAACCTGACCTGGCCATTCAAGAATTCGGTCCGAGCGAAGGCCTTACCAAGCCTGACGACCACACCCTGGACGCCACCATCGCGCACCAAAAGGTTCGAAGTCACACCGATCACAGTGACCGGAACGTCCTTGGGCTTATCCGCCATGAACCCGGCAAGGTCTTCTCTGTCCATCGGACGGAACACCACCTCGGCTCTGCCACCAACACGAAACCAAGTAAACGGAGCCATAGCGACACCCTCAGCATACTTGCCCCGCACTGGCGGCAATCTGCCGATGAGCCGGCCTTCCGCCGGCGTGTCGTAGCGTTCAACGCTCATCATCGTCCCCCCTCCCGGTTGGGCTCACCCGTTAGGGATGTGATGATCACTGGATCGTTTTGGTTCAGAGGGATCGCCGGGTCAGAGATTGTTTCACTCGCCGACAGGATGTGCTCGAGATCGCCAGGAAGCGCGTGTGCCCAAGCTGTAACGTTTCCCGCACCGAGGCAAACCACGAAATCTCCGGGCCGCGCGATATTTGCGATTTGCGCCGCAAGCTCGACCGGATTGCCGAGCGAGTGCACATCTCGGTGGCCACGAGCACGCAATCCGTCGACTAGACTATCCCGGTCCGCCCCTTGGATTGGCGCCTCGCCAGCGGCGTACACATCAGCGACGATCACCGTATCCGCGTCGTTAAAACAACCACAAAAATCCTCGAATAAATTTGAAAGACGCGAGTATCTGTGCGGTTGCATCACGGCGATTATGCGCCCCTGCGGACATGCTGAACGAGCCGCACTCAGCACAGCTAGAATTTCCACCGGATGGTGACCGTAATCGTCGATCACCGTAATCCCACCGACTTCGCCGGTTTTAGTGAAGCGTCGCTTCACCCCTTGGAACTTTTTTAGTGAAGCACGGATCGTTGTCTCGTCCATCCCCATCTCTAGAGCGACACCAACAGCAGCCAGCGCGTTCATCACGTTGTGCTCACCATACATCGGTAACTCGAGGTCACGGATGACGCTCTCCACCTCGCGCATCCGGTTCTTAATGTTTACGCTAAATCTGGATCCGGCAGGTGTTATCGAGATGTCAGTGCAGCGCACGTCGGCCTGCGGGGACGATCCGTAGGTCACGATTCGCCGATCCGAGACCCTTGGGATCAACGCCTGAACCACAGGGTGGTCAATGCACATCATCGCGAAACCATAAAATGGAATGTTCGCCACAAAGGTGCGGAAAGCGTCCTGTAATTTCTCGTAACTGCCGTGGAAGTCGAGGTGTTCAGGATCAATGTTGGTGACCACGGCAATAGTCGCCGGCAATCTATTGAAACTGCCGTCGGACTCATCTGCCTCGACCACCATCCATTCCCCATCGCCAAGCCGGGCATTAGTGCCATACGAATTTATAATTCCGCCATTAATCACAGTTGGATCGAAACCGGCGGAGTCCAAAATCGCAGCAATCAGAGACGTCGTAGTGGTCTTGCCATGCGTGCCTGCGCAAGCAATCGACCATTTCAAGCGCATCAACTCCGCCAGCATCTCGGCTCGATGAACCACCGGGACAAGTCGTTCTCGGGCGGCCATAAGTTCGGGATTATCCGGCTTGATCGCAGTCGAGATAACGACGATCGAGGCTTCTTCAACATTATTGGATCTCTGACCGACGAAGACCGTAATTCCAAGGTTCATCAACCGCCGAACATTCGCATTTTCAGCAATGTCGCTTCCTTGAACCTCATAGCCCAGATTGTGCAGCACCTCGGCGATGCCACTCATGCCGATGCCACCAATCCCGATGAAATGAATGATCCCAATGTTAAGCGGAAGTTCTCTCATGCGAGCGCCCTCCTTTCGGATGTACGGTTCGCCCCGCGTGATATTTTTTCCACTTCGCTAGGGTTCTTAAAAACAGCGCGTTCAGCCAAATGCTCAAGAACGAAGTCAGCCAACCGCTCGGCCGCATCCGGGATCCCAAAGTCCCACGCCGAACGAGCGGCAGTTGCCAATTTATGCGGGTCTTCCATTAGAGTACGCAGCCGTGTCGCTAAAAGATCAGCAGAGAGCCGGTCTTCCGACATGCACCATGCAGCCCCCGCGGCCTCCAGAGCCTCAGCGTTACGGCTCTGGTGGTCATCCATTGCATGGGAATAGGGCACAAGAATTGCCGGCCTGCCAATCACACCCAATTCCGCGACCGTCGAAGCGCCAGCGCGAGCGACCACAAGTTGAGCCGCAGCCAATTTTTCAGGGATATCATTAAAGAAGGTCTGGATCGTGGCCGCCTGATCGATGTTGCGATAGAAGCTTTCCGCTTGCTCTAGGTCTTCTGGTCGGCATTGTTGGGTTATGACGAGACGGGCGCGCAGATCCTTGTCCAATGATGCGATCGCTGCAGGAACAGTGTTGGAAAACACCTCAGCCCCCAGGCTCCCGCCAAACACGCATAAATGAAACTCACTCTCCCTGCCAAAGGGCCCATAGGCGACATTACGCCGTGCGGCAATTGATGCGCGAACAGGGTTCCCAGTTCGAGCGACCTTAATATCGGTGTGACTAAGCCCCGCAGTATGCTCGAACGAGGTTGCGATCGCTGTCGCTCGATTGAGCAACCAACGGTTCGCACGACCAAGCACGGCATTCTGCTCGTGCAAAATCGTTGGGAGACGACCAATGGAACCAGCTATGACGGCGGGTACGGACGGGTATCCCCCAAATCCAACAACACCGTCGATACGATTGCGCTTAAGAATCCCGCGCGCGTCCAGCACGCCGAGACTTAATTGCACAATTGCGCCTAGTTTGGCCGCAGGGCCAGATTGACTGGGGCTCGCCGCACGCACTTTATGCACTGTGCACGTCTTGCCGATAGTATCATGGAAGGTGGTTCCCCGGGTGTCGGTCAACACGTGCACGACATGACCTCGCCCCACGAGGGCCTCGGCTAGGCTTAAGCCCGGGAAGACATGCCCACCGGTGCCGCCGGCAGCAAGCGCGATGCGACGCACAATCATGCGCCATCTCCCCATCCGGGACGGCGCCTGGTGAGCGATAATATCATCCCCATGCCCAACGAGAGTGCGAGCAGCGACGATCCGCCGTAGCTAATGAAGGGCAATGTCATGCCCTTTGCCGGCATCAGATGTAGTGAGGAGGCCATGTGAACCAAAGCCTGAAGACCGAGCTGGCTCAACAGACCAGCGCCAGCCAGCAGAACGAAAAGATCGGTCTCTGAGAACAGCCGAATATAGCCGCGCAACACGATGAAAGCGAACAATGTGATCACCGCGAAACAGACAAGGGCTCCGAATTCTTCTCCTGCTACAGCGAACACGAAATCCGCGTGCGCGTCCGGTAGATGCGACTTGACCTCTCCTTCACCGGGGCCGGTTCCAATCAATCCACCCTTTGCGAAGGCCTCCAACGAACGATCCACTTGATAAGTGTCACCGGTCGCGGGGTCTATAAATCGATCGATGCGAGAGCGGACATGGTCGAGGATGAAATATGCACAGACGAGCCCAACCGCACCTATCCCAATCAAGGAGGCAACCAAGACCATGGGAAGACCCGCCAAAAAGTACTGACCTAACCAAGCGGCTGTTACGATGACCGTCTGCCCCAAATCCGGTTGCAGAAGAAGTAATCCTGCCACCAAAACGAACAACCCAAGAGCAATCCACCGCCCCGGGAACCCAGCACCACGCCGCCATTCTGCAAACATCCAGGCAGCGACTACAGCGAAACACGGCTTCACGAACTCAGAGGCTTGTAGAGAGAAACCTGCGAGCGAAAGCCAGCGCCGGGCACCCTTAGTCTCAGAACCGAACAAGAGGGTTAGGACGAGAAGTGCCAAAGCACTGAGGAAACCGATCACTGCAAGGCGACGGATTGCATTTGGGCTGGCAAGAGAAATCGAAAGAAGGGCCGTTACCGCCACGGGTAGCAGCATCATTTGGCGCTGAATAAAATGGTAGCTGCCCAACTCCAGACGCGCCGCGACAGCCGGACTCGCGGCGAAGATCATCATGATGCCAAACAACAACAACAACGCCAGTGCTAGGAGCGACCACCTGTCAACGGTCCACCACCAGCGCCCGATAGCGCTGGTATCTGTGCGAGCAACCGAATTCATGATGCCCTCCGATTCGCAGTTCCGCGTTCGGAGTTCCAAAAGGCCACTAGATTCCTAAAGGCATTACCACGGGCCTCATAATTGGCGAACTGGTCAAACGATGCGGCCGCTGGAGATAACAGAACGGTGGCGCCATTCTGACCCTCGCGAACCGCGAGCTCGTGCGCCTCCTTCACCGCATGATCGAGCGTGACGCAGGCCGAAAAAGGCACCCGACCGGCCAGAGTTGAAGCGAAGGCCTCCATTGAAGCGCCAATAAGGAAAGCATGACGAATTCGCCCAAAGTATGGAGCCAAACCATCAATTCCTCCTTCCTTAGCGATGCCTCCCGCGATCCAGTAAATCGGCCGATAACAGACTAAAGCGCGAGCGGCCGCGTCTGCGTTAGTTGCCTTTGAATCGTTCACATAGGAGACGCCCCTCTCGCTAGCGACCAGTTCTTGCCGATGTGGCAGGCCGGGGAAATCGCGTATCGCCTTGGCTACAATGCAAGGTTCGATACCGAGTGTAAGACTAACAACGGCGGCGGCGGCGGCATTCTGAGCATTGTGGCTGCCAGGCAGGCGAACGGCTCGGGAAAAATCGAAAAGATCGCAAACTCGTCCGCCTCGAGCATCTACCAAGCGACCGCGCTCCACTCCGACCCCACCCTTAGGCAGAGTCAAACCAGAAATTGGGATCGCGTTGATCGCTCCGGATACTGGAAGAGCCGCGTGAATTCCGACTGAAGCCTCGTCGTCGATACCGACTATCGCCGGGGCACCTCGCGCCATACCCGCGAAGATCCGTTGCTTAGCCACGACATAACCTTTTAATCCGCCATGGCGATCTAGATGGTCTGGAGAAACGTTAAGCAGAACAGCTACAGCGCAGGATAGTGACGGAGTGAGCTCCAATTGATAGGAGCTCAGTTCAAGCACATATATCTCGTCCTCAGCCCACTCTTCGAATTCGAGCACAGGACGGCCGATATTGCCGCCGACCTGACAACGCAGTCCCGCCTGTTCTAAAATATGGCCGATTAAGGCGGTGGTTGTCGATTTTCCGTTAGTTCCGGTAACCCCGATCAAGTGCGCATTTGGGCAGGTCCGCAAAAGGATTTCTATATCCCCGATGATTGGCACGCCCGCAGCACGCGCACGCTCGGTCACCGGATGTGGCGCCGGATAAGTATGGGGAATACCTGGGCTCAGCACCAAACGAGATACGCCCGAGAAATCCACCTTCGAAAGGTCCTCGATCACCGCACCGAATTCGGCAGCGACGGCACAGCGTTCGGTTTGATCATCCCAGGCGATTACTTTAGCGCCGCCGGCGACAAGCGCCCGAACTGAGGACAAACCGGATCGGGCAAGCCCCATCACTGCCAGGGTTTCATTCGCAAAGCTCTTCGCCGCGATCATGGTCTCACCTCAACTTCAAAGTGGAAAGACCTATCAGCGCGAGAATCACCGCGATGATCCAGAAACGGATAACGATGGTTGGTTCTGCCCAACCTTGCTGTTCGAAATGATGATGCAACGGCGCCATTCGGAAAACACGGCGTCCAGTCATCTTAAAAGAAAGGACTTGAACGATTACGGAAACTGTTTCTAACACGAACAATCCGCCGATGATCGCGAGCACCAATTCGTGCTTAGTGACCACGCTGATCGCACCGAGAGCACCGCCCATGGAAAGCGAGCCAGTATCGCCCATGAAAACCATCGCGGGGGGTGCATTAAACCAGAGAAATCCAAGGCCAGCCCCAATCAACGCCCCGCAAAACACAGCCAGTTCACCAGCTCCAGCGATGTGATGAATTTGCAAGTACTGCGAAAAAACTACGTTGCCTGATAGATAGGCGATGAGCGCGAAACAAGCGCCGGCAATCATGACCGGCACGATGGCTAATCCATCCAGACCGTCCGTAAGATTCACAGCGTTGGATGCACCAACCATGACCAGGATAGCGAAGGGGAAGAAGAACCACCCAAGATTGATAAGCAAATGTTTTAGGAAGGGCACGCTGAGCCCGAAGCTCAGTGGATCGTTCATAGTGTTTGAGATGGCATATGCCGCCGTCGCCGCAATCATGATTTGCATGATCAATTTCGGTTTGCCCGGCAAACCCTTAGAATTTCGACGGCTGAGTTTCAGGTAATCATCGGCAAACCCAACCAATCCAAAACCTGCGGTAACTAGCAAGACGGACCATACGTAGCTGTTTTCAAGGTTAGCCCAGAGTACCGTCGAGACTGACAACGCGATTAGGATCAATAACCCACCCATCGTCGGCGTACCCTTCTTCTCCAGATGAGAAGAAGGGCCATCGTTTCGAATCGGCTGACCTTCTCGTTGCTGTGTGCGCAGCCAAGTGATCACTGCAGGTCCTAGCAGAAAACTCAGGATCAACGCCGTCATCACCGCGCCACCGGTTCGAAAGGTTAAATAACGGAATAGGTTGAAAGCCTGATATTCCTCAGCGAGCGGAACCAGGAGATTGTAGAGCATACCTCCCCCTTAGTGTCCGTTGACCACGATGGGCCAAGACTCGGCGAGAGCTTCGATCGCGCCGACGATTGGAGCCATGTTAGTGCCGAGCGATCCCTTTATAAGAACTACGTCGCCGTCTCGCAGCTCTTGCGCCACACACTCCACCAGGTCCGTGCTCGCTTGAGCGTGTGGCGCAATGAGGGACTTTGGTAGTTCGTTCCTGAGTGACCGCATTAAGGGGCCGACCGTAAAGACGAGATCCGGACGCGCAGCGAGAAGTTCTGCGGCCAGGCTGGCATGTAGACCAGGACCGCTTTCACCCAGTTCCCGCATGTCACCTAGAATCGCGATCCGCCGCCCTGTGTCACGCGGCTTCGTCATAGCTAACACCGCGAAGGCCGCCCGCATAGCAGCCGGACTGGCGTTGTAACTTTCATCGATCAAGCGGACGGAGCCACCTCCGGCAATATTGATCGTAATCTGACCACCTCTTCCCCGACCAGCGGATACGGGGCGGATCGCAGCCACCGAGGCTTCGATGTCCAGTCCGAGCGCATGCACGCAGGCCAGAACGCCCGCTGCGTTAAAGGCCAAATGCGCCCCAATGGCGTCTAGGGGAAACCGAAGGACTCGACCAGCGACATCCAACGTGACAACCGAACCATTATCCCCAACCACCACATCCACCAGCCGGACCTCAGAACCAAGTTCACGACCAAACGTTACGACCCGCACAGCCCCAAGTTCTCGCGCGCGCGTCTGGAGTAATGAAAACCATTGGTTATCCCGGTTGAGCACCGCGAATCCGCCCGCAGCTAAACCTTCGAAAACCTCAGCCTTAGCAAGAGCGATATCTCGCTCGCTTTCGAAGAATTCCATATGTACGGGTTCCACGTTGGTGATCATCGCGACGTGTGGCCGTGCCATTCGGGAAAGGCGACCAATCTCTCCCGCGTGGTTCATGCCAAACTCGAGTACCCCGTGGGTTGCCGTCGAAGAAAGACGGGCCAGGCTTAACGGGGCACCAATCTGATTGTTCAGGTTCCCCTCGCTAGCGTGACACTCACCTACCAGGGCGAGCGCCCGAGCAAGCGAATCCTTCACCCCAGTCTTACCAACGCTGCCTGTTACAGCGACGATACGAGCAGGGGACCGAGAACGCGCCGCCTCCGCAAAGCGGACCAACGCCGCCAATGCGTCATCCACCCGCAGCAGGGGCGCGTCGTCATTAATTCCATCTGGCCGCCGTTCAACCACCGCAGCAACCGCACCCGCGTCCAGAGCCGAAGCCACATAGTCATGTCCGTCCACCCGTAATCCTTGAAGTGCCACGAAAAGATCGCCCGGCGAGACTTTGCGACTGTCAATCACGATTCCCGATGCTTCCCATGGACGCCCTAGCGCTTCACCGCTCGACACCTCTACTGCATCGCTCACGGTCCACAACGCGTTCATCGAACCGTTCCTCCTCGGTGCAGGATGGCTGCACTAGCAACTTTCATGTCGTCAAACGGGATGATCGTGTTACCGACGGCCTGCCCCGACTCGTGACCTTTTCCCGCTATGAGCAGGACATCGCCAGCATCAAGCACGTCGAGGCCTGCATGAATTGCAGCCTGTCGGTCACCAATCTCATAAGCGAATGGGCACCCGTTCACGACAGCCTGGCGGATTTCAGCCGGATTTTCGGTGCGTGGGTTGTCGTCGGTAACGATCGCTATGTCAGCTCCGTCCGCCACTGCCGCGCCCATCGGCGCGCGCTTGTCTGAGTCCCGATCACCTCCTGCACCGAAAACACAGATTAGACGGCTGGCTACATGGGGTCGCAATGCCGAGAGCACCGTCCGCAAGGCATCTGGCGTATGGGCGTAATCGACATAGACGGCAGCGCCGTGGTCGAGATTGCCCACATGCTGTAAACGGCCGGAAACTCCCTTCAATTGCCCTAAACCCGGCAACAGATCGTTGGGATCCTCATTCTCTACGCAGGCTACCAACGCCAAAGCGGCCAAAGCGTTCATAGCTTGAAAGGCGCCGACTAGAGGTAGGTAGACCTGGCTCCGTCGCCCATTCATGATGAATTTCACACATTGTCCAGACGGCGTAGGATCAACCGAAGCAATTCGCAAGTCAGCCCGGTCCGTGAATCCAAAGCTCGAAACTGCAATACCGCGGGACCGACAAGCCTTAGCTATTTTTGGGCTATGTGAAGCGTCGGAATTCAGAACCGCCGCGCCATCCGAAGCCAAAAGTTCTGAGAACAGCCGAAGCTTGGCGGCCAAATAAGCTTTCATGGACTGATGATAATCAAGATGATCTTGCGTCAAATTAGTGAAAGCGGCGGCCCGCAAGCGGACCCCGTCGAGACGACATTGGTGGAGCCCATGGCTCGATGCCTCCATGGCGACGCGGTTGATTCGATTGCGTGCGAGCTCTCGCAAAGTTCTGTGAAGCTCAACCGGATCAGGGGTCGTCAGGCCAGATCCCACCTCCCCTTCCTCGGTGATTATCCCCAACGTGCCGTAGCTTGCCGCCAATCGGCCTTGCCAGGACCACAATTGACGTACGAACTCCGTTACCGAGGTCTTGCCGTTCGTCCCAGTCACAGCCACGATGAGATCCGGTTGCTCAGCAAAGAACCGCGCAGCGATCTGCGCCAGCCGATGGCGGGGATTAGCATCCAGAATCACGCAAACGCCTCCATCACCCGCCGGCGCATCGACCTCCGTTGTGGTCAACACAGCCACTGCACCCCGCGCGACGGCATCCGGAATGAAATGACGCCCGTCGGCCGCAGACCCAGGCAAGGCTGCGAAGAGATACCCGGGACGCACCGCCCGGCTGTCGCTGGTCACGCCCTGAATGTCCAGATCGAGCGCTCCTGCCGCAGCTAATTTGCCCGAGGTCATTTGTGGTTCGGTACCGTTGATGAGTTCAGAAAGACGCAAGACGCTTTTGACCTTTCGCTTGCGGTATATTGACATCCAGAATTTGGCGAATTTCTGGCGATTTCTCGTCCTTGGGATGAATACCGAGAAGCGGAGCACTCCGCACGACGATACGCTTAACCGCAGGGGCAGCGACCCAGCCCCCCGTCGCGTAGCCATAGGATTCAACGTTACCTTTTGGCTCGTCGACCATCACCAGAACTACATAGCGTGGATCATCAACCGGAAAGGCGGCCACAAACGATGACAACAGCGATTTGCGTGCATACGTTCCGCGCGCGTTTGGCTTCTCCGCGGTTCCCGTCTTACCCCCCACTAAATACCCATCGGCGGACGCCTTGCGTCCAGTTCCGTGCGCCACCGCCAACCGCAACAATCGCCGCATTTGTTCCGATGTAAGCCCCGAGAGCACTTGTTCCCCGATGATCCGTAATTCCGGTTCGCGTTTGAGAAGGGTGACCGGCCATCGGATCCCTCCATTGACGACGGTCGCAACTCCACTGGCAAGATGGACTGGGCTTACCGCGATGCCATGACCATATGCGATGGTCATGGTACTGAGACGCCCCCACCGAGAGGGCGCGATCGGTCGGCCGCGCTCAGGCAACTCGATGGGCGCAAGGTCGAGAAATCCTAACTTCTCCATAAACCGACGCTGCGTCCTCGACCCGAATTCGACTGCCATTTTCGCTGAACCGATGTTGGATGAATACTTGAAGATTTCTGGCACCGACAACCAACGTCGCTTGGCGTGATAATCGTTGATCGTGTGACGTGCGAAATGAATAGGTTTCGTGGCATCATAGCCACTTTCCAGGGTAGCGGTGCCAGCCTCCAACGCCATTGCTGTGTTAAAAATCTTAAATGTCGAACCCATCTCATAGACACCGAGAGTCGCCCGGTTAAACCGGGTGTCCGCAGGCGCATCGCCCGCAAGATTTGGGTCGAAATCAGGCAATGAGACCATCGCTATGATCTCACCCGTCACAACATTCAGCACCACACCAGCTCCACCGACCCCATCGAAGCACTCGATCTGACGGGCGATTTCTTCTCGAAGAATGTGCTGAATTCGGATATCGATCGACAGCACGACCGCTTCGGCGCCATCACGCAATAGGCCGTCGAATTGTTTTTCAATTCCGGCAAGACCAACAGCATCAGTCCCTGAAAAACCGACGATATGAGCCGTGAGATTGCCTTGGGGATAGGCGCGGCGTTCCTCATGCTGAAAATGCAAACCAGGTATGCCGAGTTTGTTGACTTCATATTTCTGGCGCGGCGTAAGGCCTCGCTGCACCCAAACAAAGCGCTTCTTTGCGCTCAGCTTAGCCGTAAGCTCTTCCAGAGTGAGATGAGGCAGCGTCTTGACGAGCATGCGCGCCGATTCTTGGGGATCGATAATTTGCTGAGGGTCCGCGTACAAGGAGGGGACCCATAGGCTCGTGGCCAACAAAACTCCATTGCGATCAATGATATCGGCTCGACCGGTCTTTAGAGTGATCGGGTCCGTACGAGTGCCTGCGCGAGGTTCGTCAAGACCCTTCATCACCGAAACGTCAAACAATCGAATTCCTATCAAGGCAAAGGCGAAGAAGAAAAATACGCCCGCGACAAGAAGCCGATTGCGCCCGGTTTCCAAGGCTTGTTTGGCTGCGCCATCAATCCGAACAGTCCGCAATCGCGCCACAGGGTCGCCAACCCGGCTCATTGGCCAGTCTCCGCCTGATCTTCGACCGCAGTGATACGGACGGGCAGCGACTCAAACACGCCGCGCTGCGAAATCTCAGTAGGTCGGAGTTCCAAGTGTCGGCGAATGAGGGCCTCGATCCGAACTGGTCGGTTGAGATAACTCCACTCAGCCCTAAGAACTCGAATCGCCTCCTGGTTTTCTAGTAATTCGCGATTCAATTGGTCCAGCCTAGATTCTCGCTGTTGGACTTCTTGCTTGATCAAAAACATTGACACGCCGAAACAACCAGCGAGTACCAACCATAGAACGACCGAGCGTCGCATCATGACGGAATGCCCTCTTCCCAAGCCGGCGCCGCCGTCCTCACCGCGATTCTAAGGCGTGCAGAACGAGCCTTAGGATTAGAGGCGATTTCTGACGCACTGGGACGGATTGGTTTTCGGGTCAGCACCTCGAATGAGGGATTGCGCTCTGAGGGCAATGCCGGAAGAGCGTGACGTGACCGACCCGGCCCTAGCCCTTGACGCAGCCGGAGGAAGGATTTCACCCGCCGGTCCTCTAGCGAGTGAAAGGAGATCACCACCAGTCGCCCCCCTGGCGCTAACAAACGCTCGGCGGCAGCGAGACCCCTGTCAAGTTGACTAAGCTCATCATTTACGTGGATGCGCAAAGCCTGAAACGTCCGAGTTGCGGGATCGATGCCCTTGCCCCGCCAGCCAGCTGACGCCACCCGGCGCACGATCTCTGCAAGCCGAGTCGTCGTCCGGATGGCGCCTTCGGTCCGTGCCAGGACGATCGCCTTGGCGATACGACGCGATTGCCGCTCTTCACCAAATTTGTAAATAATATCGGCGAAGCAAGCCCTCGTCAGCACCG
The DNA here is from genome assembly GCA_002722775.1 of Rhodospirillaceae bacterium. Taxonomy (GTDB): domain Bacteria; phylum Pseudomonadota; class Alphaproteobacteria; order Thalassobaculales; family Thalassobaculaceae. Next base: position 1,238 of record PBMU01000106.1, on the reverse strand, counting down.
TTAACAACGTCGGCTGCTGTCGGCCCGTCGCGCCCCATTCGCATATCGAGTGGACCGTCAACCCGAAACGAGAATCCCCGTTCAGACTTGACGAGTTGCGGGGAAGAAACACCAAGATCAAGCGCTACGCCGTCCACAACTTCCGCCCTATGGGCACGAACCAACTCTTCCATATCGCCGAAGCAACCCTCGATAAGGGTCAAACGCCCGTTATGGAGCATCTTCAACGACTCGCCATGCTTCAACGCGTCTGGATCACGATCAAGTGCGACGACACTGCAATCGGCGCGTTCTAGAATAGCGCGCGTGTGGCCGCCGAGGCCAAAAGTGCCGTCGACGTAATGGCCGCCGGTGCGAACAGCCAATCCATCCAAGGTCTCACCCAGAAGCACACTGACGTGGCCGATGTCAGAGTCGATGGGGACTTTAGCATTCAAGACGGACCCCCGTCCCGTGGCTCGATTCGTAGCGTAGCCCCGCGCTCACGCGCCTTTGTCCGGTTCTCTGTACGATGTGACGCATATGCGTCGGGCTCCCAGATCTGGAAACTCTTTCCAAGACCGACAAAAGTCGCAATTTCGTCTATTTCGGCATACTTTAAGAGGTCCGGCGGCATAACAATCCGCCCGTCAGAATCAATCACCAACTGGCGGGAGTCCGCCAAGATGGTCTGAAGGTTCTCGGCTTCGTCGGAAAACGCGTCAAGGGCGTCGATCGAATTAACGATCTGCTCTATGCGTTCATCTCCGCTACCCTCGATACAGGGATGCTTGAATGAGGGGTAGAGGATTATCCCGGCCGAAGCCTGGCGGTCGAGGACGGCGCGAAACGAGGCGGGCACCGACACGCGGCCCTTGCGATCGACTCTGTTCGCGAACGTGGACAGGAAAACCGCCACCTCAATCTCCATACACTTCTCAGCAACACCGCGCCGAGAAAAATTCGCCCCATCGACCAAGATTGGGAAAGGTCCGAAAGAATCCGGGACCACATACTTAATCTATGGTACTTAATGGAGATTACATGGGATATTATGGGTTAGCAATGGGAATTTGTGTGAAACCCTGGAAATCAGAGAGACCTAAACTGCAATCAATCAGATGACACAGAGACCACTTGTATTCAGCAACGCCCCCTACAAACTCCAGACCCAAGATAGAGGCGGATTGCATACGTTATTATTTGTTCTATATTTGTTCTCTAATAATAGGCCAGACGGTCTGTAAGCCGGGTTCTGT
>PBMU01000105.1 GCA_002722775.1 Rhodospirillaceae bacterium | reverse complement strand
CTTGTTAACTAGATCCTGGGCGAAATGCCCACAGAGTGACGCGCTGCCGCCGTTGCCTATCCACCAGACGAAACCGCCCGCAGCCTTGGTTTCGACGAGCACTTCGCACATACGCTGGCTCGCTCCCTCGAGAGAATTGGGCATGTCATTCGTCTTGCAGGTGACGGTCGCAAGCGTCTCCGACAAACTATTCAGCCAATTTTGTGTGGTCCAATTCGACATAAGTTCGGCGATCCCGAAGCAACCATTTATATGACCACGAAAGTTACTAGAGATCGATCACGATGTTCCCGAAGCGGTCGAGCGAAGCGGTCCCGCCGGGGGGGACCAGACATGTCGCATCGTATTCTTCGACGATGGCCGGTCCTGCGACAGGTTTCACGAGGTCAGCGCGGCCGATGATCGGGGTTTCAATCCAACCATTCTCGCGGCCAAAGAACGCGTCGCGGGCTGCCTCGGTCGGCCGTGCTGCAGCTTCCGAAAGGAGTTTGTCGGGAACTCTGCTGGTTTCCGATAAGCCACGACCAACCACCGCTATATTGACTAATTCAACAGGTTCCTCAGGGCCGGCGCGATGACCATAGACGGTCTCGTGTTCCTGACCAAACCGTTCGGCGAGTTCAGCGAGCTTCGTCGCGTCGAAGTTGCCGTCGGGTGCCGGCACTGCGAGTTCATAGATTTGGCCCTTGTAGTGCAGGCTAGCCGACCGCTCGACTGCGGCCGTCTCGCCATCAAAACCTTCACGCTTTAATTGAGCCAACGCGTCTTTGGCGAGACCGTCCCAAGCCTCGGTCAATTCGCCCGGATCCGCAGCCGAAAGCAGCCTGCGGAACGTCCGCGAATAGTGGTGCTCGACATCCGCATATAGTAGTCCGAACGACGAGAATAAACCCGGGGAGGGCGGTACAATCACCCGCCGAATGCCAATCGTTTCCGCCATGCCGGCGGCAAACAGTGGGCCATTGCCGCCGAATGCGAAAAGTGCGTAATTCCGAGGGTCGCGCCCACGCTCGGTCGACACTGCTTTAATTGCGCGGATCATATTCGATGCCGAGATCAAATGTGCGCCGTGGGCAGCCACATCAAATGGCAAACCAAGTGGGGTCGCTATCTTTTGTTCGAAAACTTGTTTTGCCTTTTCTGGATTGAGCGGAAGGGCCCCGCCAACCAAATGTTTTGGGTTGATATAGCCAAGGAGGACATTAGCATCTGTGATAGTAGGCTCCTCGCCACCCATATCGTAGCAGACGGGGCCGGGCATCGCGCCTGCGCTAAGGGGACCGGCCTTGAGCGATCCCCCAACGTCGATCGAAAGGATGGAACCGCCTCCAGCGCCCACCTCCGCCAAATCGATCGCCGGCACCTTTAAGGCGTAACCCGCTCCTGTCAAAAGCCGCGAGCCATGCATGATGCCGCCACCGACCTGCATGTCGAGCGCTCGGGTGACCTCGCCGCCGGCGATCATCGAAGCCTTCGCCGTCGTCCCACCCATGTCGAAAGTAATGACGTCAGCGAGACCTGAGGCTTTGGCGATGGCTTGGCTGCCTATCACTCCGCCGGCAGGCCCGGATTCGATTATGTGCATCGGGAGACGCGTAGCTGTGTCAGAGGTCGTAAGACCACCATTCGACTGCATTAGATAGATCGGCGCAGTGATCCCATCGTCATCCAATCCCTTGCGCAGCGCTTCCATGTAAGCGCCCACCACAGGCAGTACATAGGCGTTGATAACAGTGGTCGAGGTGCGCTCATATTCTTTCATTTCGGGCAGCACATCAGCGCTGATACAGACTGGCAAGTCTGGCGCTTTCTCTCGGATAACCGCTTCAATCAAACGCTCGTGTGCCGGGTTGGCATAGGCGTTGATCAGACATACGGCAATTGCCTCCACCTTTTCGGCAAGCAGTCCATCGACCACCGCCGCGATATCGGTTCGATCGGGTACTCGCTCGGCCTCGCCATCTGCATTGATCCGCTCATTTACGACCTTGCGCAGATAGCGTTCGACCAGAGGCGGCGGCTTCTCCCAGGTCAAGTCGTAAAGCCTGGGCATCCGTAGTGTGCGAATCTCCAGAACATCACGAAACCCGGCCGATGTAATAAGCCCGACCTTAGCGCCTTTCAATTCCAGAATCGCGTTCGAGGCAACTGTAGTGCCGTGGCGAATCTCGTGGATGCTATCCGGCCCGATTCCCGCCTCTGAAAACACTTCGGCAACGCCCTCAACGATAGCCCGGGCATAATTATCGACGCTGGACGGCACTTTCTTGGTGAACAAGCGGCCGTCCGCGTCAAGAAAGACGATATCCGTGAAGGTGCCACCAATATCAACTCCGACGCGAAAGGTACTCATGGCTATGCTCTCCTGCACTGGTCTATCCGGCTGCCTGATCCACCCTGGGCCAATCATCCCAAAGGACCGCGGAAAGCTCTCCAACGCGGGTTGCACGGATCTCCGCGCGCCGCTTCTCAGTCCCGGGGGCATCAACGGTCCAATTCTCAGTATCAACGATGACGCCATAGTCCAAGAATGCCCGTTCCGGGCTTACCAACTCGTTGCGCACGTCGCGCAAAACTAATTTAAGGTCACGTTCCAAAGGATCCCCCCATCCTCCGCCGCCCGCGAGTTCGTGCCGGAAAACCTCGCCCTGATGCATCATCATGGTGAGTTTGGAGTCCAGCGACCGGTCCTCCCCACCCGGGTTCATACTGTTTCGCGAGGGGGAGCCTGGGTTTCCGCCATAGAGGCCATATGGCCGAAACACCGCCCGATCAGCGCGAACCTGCAAAACGGCCTCCGTCTCGAGAAGGCGGTAGTCCCGACGGTAGGGAGCACCCCCCCGGAACTTACCCGCGCCCGCACGGTCCGGAACGAACTCGTACGACAGAACCTCGACAGGATTCTCCGCCTCTGTCACCTCTATCGACTGTGAAGCCATGTTGGCAAAAAGATTCGAGTTGCCGGATAGACCATCTGCCCAGGGTCTGGCTCCCCAGGTTCCACATGCGAAATCAACATATATGAACGGGTTACGCTCATCATCGTAACCACCGATCGACACGCCCGTGTTGCCCCCGTCTGAGGCTGCCATCACCTTGTCGGGCAGCATCATGGCAAGCGCGCCAAGCACGCAGTCGACCATACGAAATCCGGTCAGGCCACGGGCCGCGCAGGCCGCCGGCAGAACCCCATTCGCGATTGTACCCGCCGGAGCCGTAACCTCTATACAGCGGAAGAAGCCCTCATTGGCCGGCACGTCATTTGGCAGCACTGATTTAACCCCGCAATAGGTCGCGGCCTTAGTGAAAGAGAGCGTGTTGTTTATCGCTCCTTTAACCTGGGGCGACGTACCCGCCCAGTCCGCGTACATAGTGTCGCCCTTCTTCTTGAAGGTGACGAACAGCCGGATAGGCTTGCCCACGTCCACGCCATCATCATCGATCCAGTCCTCGAAGCTCCACACACCGTCAGGAAGTTCGGTGAGTGCCGCCCGTGTGACACGCTCGGTATAATCAACAAAATCGACTAGGAACTTGCACATCGTATCGACACCATGCTCGGCTACCAGTTCAAGAAATTGTCGCTCTGCGATATTACAAGCGGCGAGCTGGGCTCGGATGTCGCCGAAGACTTTCACCGGAACCCGCACATTCGCTTCAATAAGACTCCACAGCGTCTCGTTCCGCTTGCCCTGTTCGAACATATACATCGGCGGAATGCGGAGGCCTTCCTGATAGATTTCGGTCGAGTCGGACGCGTTGGAACCTGCAACCCGTCCACCGACATCAGTATGGTGGCAAATAGTCGCGGCGAAAGCGATGCGTTTACCCTCGTGGAAAATTGGCTTAAAGATGAATATGTCTGGGAGATGCATTCCCCCCCTAAACGGGTCATTCAGGCAGAAGACGTCATCCGGTTTTATCGCGTCACCGAAAAGTTCGACCACCGAGCCGAGTGCAGTAGGGATTGAGCCGAGATGGCCCGGCAGCGTCAGGCCCTGCGCAACCAACTTGCCCTCGGCATCGCAAAACGCCGTCGAAAAATCCATGTTGTCCCTTAGAACGCCCGAATAGGTCGTCCGCATGATGGTTAGTGCCATTTCATCGGCGATCGAGACGACCGCGTTGCGCAACAATTCAAACTCGATCGGATCCCAGGTATCACCGCTCATATCCCTCTCCCATCCAGCCGGTCAGTGTGGAGTGTGCGACGGAAGGCCCTTGTTGGGAAGGCCCCGGTCAGCAGGGAGCGGATTTCACGCTACGCGCTTGGATCAACTTTATTATCGAGCGAGCAAAATACGGATCATTGACACGCCGTCCGGCACCATTCTGGTTTGTCGCTAAAGAGGAACACAGAAGATTCTTAAAATAGTTCGGAGTACATTAAGTGGAAATTTCCTGGCACCCTAGAATACGCGACTAGACCAAGGAATAAACCATGCCAGAGACGATAATAAAGAAATTTTACCCTTATCCGGTAGACATCGAGGGGGTACGAGCCGATTGGATAGAGCAGGGATACTCCTTCCATGGAATGACGGATCGGCCGGGCCAACAGTGGAACGGGTTCGTCCATGGAACGAACGAATACTTGACCGTTGCCGCGGGTCGCTTGAACGTCTGTGTCGGAGAAGAGACGGTGATGGCCGAGCCAGGGGATCTGCTCTACATACCGGCCGGTGTCGTTCATTCCGTCCATAACATCGCCTCCGTGGCCACCCACTGGTATTTCGGCTACGACTGACGGCAAGGCTGCTTGCCAACAGTGCCACTCCCGGCCCAAAATCAGGTGTTTCGGACGAATTCGAAAAAGGGAACAGGCATGGATCTGAATCTGGCTGGGAAGACCGTGTTGGTAACGGGGGCATCAAAGGGAATCGGTCTTGCTTGCGCCCATGGCTTCGCCGCAGAGGGCTGCAACGTTCATCTGGTCTCTCGAACCGAAAGCGATCTGGTGGCCGCGCGCGAAGCGATTGTTAGTAAACACCGGGTCGAAGCGTGGGTTCACGCTCTGGACCTGTCGAATTCCGACAATGTCGACAAGCTGGCCACTGATTGCGCCAACATAGACATTCTGGTGAACAACGCCGGCGCCATCCCAGGCGGTGACATACAGGCTGTCGACGAAGCCACCTGGCGTGAGGCATGGGACTTGAAGGTCTTCGGCTATATCAACATGACGCGGCGCTTCTATCCCTTGATTAAGGAACGCGGCGGCGGCGTTATCATGAATGTAATCGGACTCGCCGGCGTCCGCCCAGACCGTAACTACATCGCAGGCGCCGGCGGCAACGCCTCTCTGATCGGCTTCACCCGCGGCATGGGAGCCCACGCGCTTGAGGACGGCATGCGTGTTCTCGGTATTTGTCCCGGACCGGTGCAGACAGATCGGATCACAACAATCCTAAAGACCCGGGCAAGGGACGAAAAGGGCGATGAGAGCCGCTGGCAGGACTATTTCTCCGGAATGCCGCTCAATCGGCCCGCAACCGTCGAGGAATGCGCGGACGTCGTGACCTTCCTCTGTTCAGAACGAGCGTCCTGGTTGACCGGAATCACCATCGATGTCGATGGCGGCGCCGGCAACCGTTGAAAAAATTGCGGAGTAACCACAGGGTGCGTGATATCGATCACCTGGTGATGGTCGTAAACGATCTTGAAGCGGCACGCGTTGTCTATAGCCAGCTTGGCCTCACTACCACGCCCAGGGCTTTACATCCCTTCGGCACAGAAAACTTCCTGGTTCAGTTGCAGGGCAACTTCTTAGAGGTGGTGGGGGTAGCCGACGCCTCAATCATTCCACCGCATGGTGACGGCATCTTCAGTTTTGCGCGGGCCAACGCGGACTTTCTCGCACGCCGCGTGGGTATGTCTTCGCTTGTGTTCCAAAGTGCCGATGCGCGGGCCGACCGGAGTGACTTTTTGGCCGCCGGATTGCAAGCCTACGAAAACGTCGACTTCTCGCGCAAGGCGGTTTTGCCCGACGGCGCGGAGGTGACCGTCGCATTCTCACTCGCATTCGTTACCGACCCCACCATGCCTGAGGTAACCTTCTTCACGTGCCAGCAACACGCGCCAGAACATTTCTGGAAGCCTGAATACCAAGTTCATGCAAACGGCGCCCAACAGGTCGCGGAGGTTATCATGGTTGCCCCGGATCCAAGCTCCCATGCGGATTTTTTCAGGGGTATCCATGGTGACGGAGCGTTGGCTTTAAGCGACGATGGTTTATCGGTAGAGACCGGCGTCGGTTCAATCTCCATGGTCACACCGGATATCTTCGAGACACGGTTTGGAATACCCACCCCCGGACCGACGACCACCGCCCATTTTGCGGGATTCCGTATTGTGGTGAAGAACCTTAGGGACACCCACACTTATCTCGCCACCGCGAGTGTTGAGACCCGTGTTATGACCGATGCCGTGCAGGTTGGCCCATACGGCCACTTTGGAATTGTGATAGAGTTCACTGAAAACGTGTGACGCTGCTAGCGAGGTTCGGCAATGCTTGAGCACGAAATCCTAAAGCACCCCGCGATCATCCTAACAACGGCCCAGCGTGAACAGTATTTCGAGGAAGGGGCAGTCCTAGTCAAGGATGTGGTGCCAGTGAACTGGCTTGAACGGCTGCGCGCCGCGTCGGCGGAGATGATCGAACGCAGCCGGAAAATCGACCAGTCGGACGACCGCTTCCTCCTAGAGGATGGACACTCGCCAGAAAACCCCTGTCTGAAGCGCCTCTCCAGTCCTGTCGACCACCATCCGGATTTCTGGGCATTCGCAGGATCTTCGCCTGCTGTCGAAGCCGCAGCTGACGTGGTGGGCCCCGACGTCAAGTACCATCACTCAAAGCTCAACTTCAAATGGGCTCGGGGCGGGATGAAGTTCGACTGGCACCAAGACATCCAAGCCTGGCCACACACCGACTATAGCCCTGTCACCGTCGGTCTTTATCTGGAAGACTGCGGTGACGAGCAGGGGCCACTGGTCACCATCCGAGGCAGCAACAAGGGCAAACTGCATTCCATGTACGACGAAAATCGCAACTGGGTCTTGCGCATTCCGGAGGAACGGATCGATTTGCAGAGCGCAGTACATCACGTGGGACCAGCTGGCTCTCTCGTGATTCTGAATTGCCGCACGGTCCACGGCTCAGCGCCAAATCTGTCGGAGCGCTCGCGCCCATTCCTTCTAATCACCTATTCTTCGGCCGACTCCTTCACCTATACGGTGAACCCTATCCAGAGCCCGCGCGAGGGCACGATTGTGCGCGGTAACCCGGCAACCATGTCGTGCCACGACCCCCGACCCTGCGAGGTGCCACCGGACTGGTCGGCGGGCTATGCCGGCCCTTGGGCCCACCAAGATCAGGGATCCATAGGAACGACAGCGATTTAGCCCCGCTTAAACAAGGAACTATTATGTCCAAGCCCGCCGAGACCGCCGGCTTCATGTCAATGAGGGGTGGCGGCTATTATTCCAAAGCCACAGTCGGCGCGAAGCACGTGATCGATAATGCTGCCGAGTTAATTCTGGAGGCTATCGATCGGATGGCACCACCCGACGACGGATCCACATTCACCGTCGCAGATATGGGCTGCGCCGACGGCGGAACCTCGATCGACACGGTCGGAAAAATCCTGAAAGAATTACGCCATAGACTACCGTCGCGTCCATTACGAATGGTCTACACAGATCTCCCGCGCAATGATTTCAGCCAACTTTTTCGCAACATCCACGGGCAGACTGACCTCGAGACCTATATCGATGAAATTGATGACCTCCATGTCTACGCCTCGGCTACATCGTTCCATCGGCCTATATTTCCAGCAGGATCCCTCAATCTCGGCTTTTCCGCGACTGCTTCTCACTACATCAGCGAGAATCCTGGCCCGATCTCGAACCACGTTCACATGGTAGGTGCGAAAGGCGCGGAACGTCACGCCTATGTCGAACAGGGCCGCCGCGACTGGGAGCAGAGGTTGCTGAACCGGGCAAGCGACCTTGCACCCGGTGGTCGGCTAGCTCTGTTCAACTTCGGGATCGACGAAGAAGGCCGTTATCTGGGTTCAACTGGCGGCGTCGACATGTTCAACACCTTCAACGAATTGTGGTCCGAACTCCGAAACGAAGGCGTTATCACCACTGAAGAATATGTGAACACAAACTTTCCGCAAAGCTATCGAACAGTCGACCAGTTTACTGCTCCATTCCGCGACGAGACCAACCCAGTCCATCGCGCAGGCCTCAGAATGGAACACGTGGAAACCCGGGTGGTGGAGTGCCCTTTCGCCGCCGATTTTATCAAGCACGGCGACTCCATCCGATTCGCGCGTGAATACATCCCCACCCTTCGGTCCTGGAGCGAGGCGACTTTCGCAAGTGAGCTGTCGGCCAACCGTCCCATCGAGGAACGTCAAACGATCATCGACCGTTTTTATGACAGCTACGAGGCCCGGGTTCGCGTCGCGCCCGAGGGGCACGCGATGGACTATGTCCATTGCTACCTAATCATTACGAAAGTGACGGATTAGAGATAGAACAATATGCCTGCTCGGCCTGTGGGTGACTTTGACGATCACCTATTCAAGGAGAAGTCCAGCTAGAAGACAGCACACCCAAACGGGCGGTGCCCCAGTATTGGACGTCAGGCCAAATGCCTCAGGCGACCACCTGCATAATAAAAACCAAAACCATCAGGGAGCCGAAGTAAGACAGACCGACCTTATAAAACATGCTCATGGCTAGGCCACCCATCCAAATAAAAGTTGAACCAACGGTTAATTCTCGACAATGCCGTAATCTCCCTTTTATAAAATTTTCTACAGTCATAAGGAGTGGTATTTTATCAAACCTGCCATGCTCTAGAGACATGGTTTCGTCGAGATCATCATGGACGTGGCTGAGTAACGGAAGGAACTCCATTATCTAGAGTTTGAGTGATCGATTAGGTAACCAATAACACCTCGATCGCTGCGCTGGCGATCACGGCGACATCGCCAACCACCTCGTCTGGAACATCAAGGCCACCTTTATGGACCTCGACCGAGACTACGCCGGTTGGAAACGACGCCTTAACAGCATCTGCGTCCACTTTATCTGGACGCTGAACGCCTATGGTAACGTTGACAAGCATCTGCGACTTGTCGATGCCGAGTGTATGCACAAAGCTTAACGAACTGTGATGCATCGCATCCTGCACAGCACGCAAGGCTGCCTTTGTGTAATCGCCGCCATGCAAATCATTGCCGGCACCCATTTCGAGAATAGCGCGCTTTTCGGTCATGAACTCACCACTCTTTCTGGAAGGTCGAGATAAACCACAGCGGCCGCGTGGGCGATAATAGTGGGGTCGTCACGGCTAGGGTGTGGGATCTCCAACCCCCCCTCAATAACCTCGACCTCGCCAGTACCATGAGGCAGAACGGAAAGTACCTGGCTGGCATTCACGCCGTCCGGCTTGGGCACGCCGATTGTGATCTTAATCCGCATTGAATCCACAGGAACGCCAATCACGTCTGCGACACCAAGTGAATTATGTCGGAGCGCGTCCTTCAAGGCGCGTATTGCAGCTTTTGTGGGATCAGCACCACGGATATCAGTCCCCATGCCGATTTCCAGCACCATTCGGGTCCAGGCCATAATCTTCGTCCGAAAATTGTTCCTATTCGATCAGGGTATGCCGCGATGCTTTGCGTCAAGCAAGTCCGCATAGTCCGCTGGCGTCATGGTAAGTTTGGCGATCTCGACCTCACGAGCACGGCTCCGATCCATGGCGACGACCTGATCCAAGAGCGCTTCAGCGTCTCCGCGCCGATCAAGCGCCAGGGTGGCCCTCGCTATGAGCAACAAGCACTCAACCTCATCTCCGCCTGCGAGCTGAGCGCGTTGGGCTGCCTCGATCGCCCCAATATTATCGTTTATCGCGAATCTAGCGCCGGCCCAAGCTAGCAGCGCGTCAGTCCAGTCGGGCAAGATCACACATGATCGTGCAAGCGACATCTCAGCCTCAGGCATGAGTTGGAGCGACGCAAAACTCAGCCCTAACAACCGACACACGCCGGGGTTCGCGGGATCAACCATCAGCGCGCGCATGCCGGCTCGGGCCGAAAACTCGAAGTGATCCAGCTCGAACTGATACTGGCACGCCAACGCCCTGACCTGACCTGAAAGCGGCACAAGACAAAGCATCCAACTCAGAATGGCCATGCCTATGGCCGGGCCATCAGCTGCAGCTCGGTGCCGCACCAAGTGTCCCACCGCTGTTACAAATCTAGGATTAACGATCACCGCACGACGGAATAGCCCACCAGCTCGCATGGCTTCTCCGGCATTATGATAGACTGCCCCCTGATTAAACAATGCGACAGGGTCCAGCGGGTTCGAACGCAGTGCCTCGCGCAATTGATTTGATATCCTCGCCGGCATAATTGAGTGATTCCGTCGTCGCTTTTAGTTCGAATTTTTCGCTTCATAGCACGCGGCGCGGGGAACCGATATGGTGCCGCCATAATGTATACGGCTCGGAGCAAGTATGACTAACGCCTCCATTGTCTATCTACTTGTCGAAGAGTCGAATCGGGAATTCGAGGCGCGAGCCCTAATCGCCGTGGTCGCCGCCGCGCGCGGACATCGGGCTGTGATCTGTCCGCAATGGCGGTTCTGGGAAAACGTGGGTTCATTTGTGCCGGGCGTAGTCTTGTTCAAGGGTAATAACGGTGTCCAATTACACAACATGCGGCGAGCCAAAGCTCATGGGCATGCGATAGCGTCAATCGAGGAAGAATCATTTGGTGTAATGAACGAACGTGAGATTGTGCGTTTGTATCACAGAGACATCGCGACTGCTTGTGACCTGGCGCTCGCACAAAGCCCGTTTCACGCCACATGCGTGCAAAACGCGATCGCGGGTATGAGCGGCCGTGTGGCCGTTGTCGGAAACCCCAGGGCGGACCTTCTGAGAGCTCCCTTTGACGACGGGATTCGAGCTGCCGGACGCGAACTGCGTGCACGCCATGGTTCTTATGTCTTGCTGAATTCAAACTATGGAAACATCAACCCACCTCAGGGCGACACGCTGACCATGTTCAACAGATATGCGCGCGCGGCCCTTGTCGACCCAAATGACCCAGATGACGTGGATGATTTTTTCACATGGTGCCATTGGGAATGGGGCAATTCCCGTGAATTAATCGCAACAGCCGTAGCGCTTCGCAAATCCCTACCCGAGTTGCATGTAATATTTCGGCCACATCCGGCCGAATCGTCCAAACGGTGGGCCGAGATCCTAACCAAAATCGATGGTTTGGATGTCATTCTTGATGGCGGGCATCTACCTTGGATCAGTGGCGCCGAGGTATTGGTGCATGCCGGATGCACAACCGGAATGGAGGCTGCAGTCATGGGCGTTCCGGCCATTTGTCTCACACCAGGTGAAAACAGATGGCATGGCATGAACACGGCAAGTATCGCTAACCCAACAGCGCGGACGGCTTCGAAAGCATTGGACTTGATCCACTCCCATATCAAGTCTGGCGGACGTAGGTTGCACGATCGAATGGCGGAATGCGACTACGCGTACTTCCTTGAAATCGATTCCAACCGCACCTCAGCGGACCGAATTGTAGACACCTTGCAGGGGATCATGAAACCGCCAGTCAGTTCGTCTGCATTGAGCCTAATAGATGGGCAAAAGCACCTCACGAAATGGCAAGAAACGAAGTACTCTATCGCGTTCGAAGAAGCGAGGAGTACCATTGGCCGACTTGCCCGAAACCTGGACATAGATAGACAGATCAATTTACACGATCTCCGCGGTGGAACGATCGTGCTGGCGCCCACGTGACCTTCCAATCCGCCAGAGTTCGGCTGACTCTAGATTTCGCACAAGAGTGATTTCACGCCGCATTCATCATTCGGAAGAAGCTATTTGTGTCATGCTAACGTCGGTTTGGCGTCGCATTTTCAATCTTTGAAGGATTTTTCATGGCCGATCTCCCCCAACAACCGATGGTCACCGCGCGCCGGCATATGGTGGTCGCCGGACACTATCTAGCAACCGAGGCCGGCATAAAGATGCTGGAGGCTGGAGGCAATGCAATCGACGCTGGTGTAGCTGCAGGAATCGCCCTTGGTGTAGTGCATAGTGATCAGGTTCAGTTCTCAGGCGTCGCGCCCATGCTGATCTATCTCGCAGACCAGGATCGCGTAGTGAGCGTTGCCGGTTTAGGTTATTGGCCCGCGGCGGCAACGTTGGGCATGTTTCGCGACCAGCACGAAGGCGGCATTCCCCTTGGCCTGCTCCGGACCATCGTGCCTGCGGGGCCGGATGCTTGGATCACGGTACTCAGCCGATATGGCACCATGTCTTTCGCCGACGTTGCTTCGCACGCTATCCGATACGCTCGTGATGGGTTCACCGTCCATCCGGTCATGGCCAAGTTCATCGAGCGCTACCAGACCCGATACCGGAAGTGGCCGTCCAACGCAGCAATCTGGCTGAAAGACGGAAAACCGCTCAGGGAAGGCGACCTGCTGGTGCAAGCAGAACTCGCTAGTACCCTGCAATACATGGCAGACCAGGAGGCCGCCGCCATCGCCACCGGGAAGGGGCGCGGGGCAGGCCTTAAAGCGGCGCGCGACGCCTTTTACGTTGGGGATATCGCAAAAACTATCGTTGCCTATCATGCTGAGAATGGTGGACTGATAACCGCTGACGACCTCGCCGGCTATAGCACCCCTATCGAGGATCCGCTGTCGATCGAATTCGCTGGCGTCACGGTCTACTCCTGCCGACCCTGGTGCCAGGGCCCCACGCTATTGCAGATGTTACGAATCCTAGAAGGCTACGACCTTGTGTCCATGGGACACAATTCGACCGACTACGTCCACACTTTGGCCGAGACTATCAAGCTCGTCTTCGCGGATCGAGAGAAATATTACGGAGATCCCGATGTATTCGATGTGCCCATCAAAAGACTTCTTTCAACGGAGTTCGCCATCGAGCGGCGTGCCGGAATCGATCCAAACCATGCCTGGCCGGGCATGCCACCCGCAGGTGAAATCGCGGGATATGGCGGAGTATCCTTCGCGCCGCATGTGAAGAGGGACAAGACGGTCGCGGCGGCCGACACCTCCTATACTTGCGCGATGGACGGCCAGGGCAATATCTGCTCGATCACTCCCTCAGATGTTTCCTTCGAAAGCCCCGCGATCCCAGGGCTTGGGATTTGTCCATCATCGCGCGGATCGCAGTCCTTCGCAAAGGACGGCCATGCCTCGGCCGTCGCCCCTGGTAAGCGGCCACGTCTCACCCCCAACCCAGCGATGGCCCTAAAACGAGGATCTTTCGCGATGCCGTTCGGTGCGCCAGGTGGCGACGTACAACCCCAGGGAATGATGCAGGTCCTGCTAAACCACCTGATCTTCGACATGAATATCCAATCTGCAATCGAGGCGGCCAGGTTTAGTACCCATAGTCAGCCCAACAGTTTCGAACCCCATGATAGTAAGCCTGGACGCCTAGTTGTTGAAGAAGGGATCACTCCACAGGTGACCGACGACCTTATCGCGCGGGGACACGACATCGAACGTCACGGGCCGCGTTCCGAGGCAGTGGCTGGTGTGTGTGCAATTAGCGCCAATCTTAAAACAGGACTGATATCTGGGGGGGCAGATCCGCGCCGGTCCGGCCGCGCTATGGGATGGTAGATCCACAATAATGTGCAAAAACCCAGGACCACTCGAAGGCGTTAGGGTGCTGGACTTCACCATGTATGTGGCTGGTCCATATTGCTCACGTCTCATGGCAGATATGGGCGCCGAAGTGATCAAGGTAGAGCCACCCGGTGGCGAAATCATGCGCACAGCGCCTCCGATTAAGGGCTCACAGAGCGCGTATTTTGGCCATCTGAACTGTGGTAAAAAGAGCTTGGCACTCGATCTAAAGGATACACTTTCGATCGAAACCGTGCTCCGGCTTCTGCCGAGCGTCGACATCATTCTCGAAAACTACCGCCCTGGCGTCATGGCGCGGCTAGGCCTTGATCATGAGAGCCTAATACCGGTTAAACCAGACCTGATTTATTGCTCCATTTCCGGCTATGGCCAGCGGGGTCCCGACGCCGAAAAGCCCGCCTTCGCAACCATCATCAACGCGGCCAGCGGCTTCGATATGATGAACATGGACTATGATCCAAGTCTTAACCGACCGCTCCGCCACCGCAGTAACGCGCCGGATTTCATAGGTGGCGTGCATGCGTGCGCAGCGATCAACGCCGCTCTCTTCGCACGGGGCCGGACAGGCCGTGGACAAAAAATCGACGTCGCGATGATCGACGCCGTCCACAACATGATGGCACACGAATATCAGGCCGCTCAGGTAAAAGACGCGGAACAGGCTCCCATTTTCGCGCCCATTGAAACGATGGACGGGTTCATTATGGTCGCACCCGTCAGCCAAGCCAATTTTGAAGCGTTGGCCCAAGCTCTCGGCCGCCAGGATTGGACGTCAGACGTTAGATTCGCCGACCCGGTTGACAGATACGCAAATTGGGACGCGCTGTTGAACGAGGCCCAGGCTGAAACGCGCAGGTTTTCAGCCGAATAAGTGGAAGCCAGGATAAACCAGGCGGGCTGTCCATGCACACGCTATCTTACCTTGGCAGAATCCATTAACCGACCACATGTAGCAGCACGAGGATCTTCCATCGAAGTACGAGATGCGGGCACTGTCTATCGTGTCGCCAACACGCCCATGCTGTTTGATACTTCAGATGTGGGCGCCCGAACCTGGGTGGCACAGGTTGGCGAACACAATGAAGAAATCCTGGGCGGGCTGGAAAAATAGCAAGCGGGCGGGTAGACGGTTTTGTTGAAAGGCTATCGCGCCTGGGATGATAATCGATGCGAGTGCATGAAAACTCCCGTTCAGATGTAACATAGCCAACAGGTCGGTCGGGAAAATACTACGGGAATGCCGTTTAAATTGAGCCTTTGGTCAGGCCATTTTCTTCTATTTGACCGAGGTCAACATAGCGTGATGGCATCCGCCCGCAAGAGGTGACAACAGGGAGATCGAAACCTTTATGAAGTTTGCGCGTCTATGATTATCGTGCGATCAGTGGCGTTCCCAACTGTGTGTTGATCCAGGCTGGATCGTCCGTTGATCTACACGCGGGCCTCACAACTAACGGAACTCGGTTGGAAAACAGGTGCCAAGGAAGGAGGTTTTTGAGGGCATCGATCCCCACGAAAAACGTTAATTTGTTGAAATGATGCCCAAATCCAGGGGCAACTTAGAAGTAGGGGAATTGCGTGTTAACACTCTCGGTTCTCGATCAATCGATTGCGGTCGAAGGACGCCCGCAAGGTGCCGCGATCCGAGAGACGGTCGCACTCGCTCAATATTGCGAAAGCCTCGGATACCATCGGTTCTGGGTGTCGGAGCATCACAACCACCCAGCGATCGTTGGCACCTCTCCCGAGATCCTGATTGCTGCTATCGCAGTAAAGACCAAGCGCATTCGGGTCGGAAGTGCGGGCGTGATGCTGCCGCATTATTCACCCTTCAAAGTAGCAGAACAATTCCGGGTTCTAGATGCGCTAGCGCCGGGTCGAATCGACCTGGGGTTAGGTCGCGCGCCCGGCTCCGACGGACTTACAGCCTTTGCTCTCAATCCAAACGCATCGGAACGGCCCCAACAATTTCCGAACGACGTCATGGACCTAGACGCCTGGCTACATGGCGAGCCACTGCAGGAAGGGCACAGCTTCGCACGCTTGAAGGCGCAGCCCCAGGGAGAGACGGCACCCGAGATCTGGATGCTTGGCAGTTCTGCCTATGGCGCGCAAGTCAGCGCCTATTTCGGTCTACCCTACTCTTTCGCTTGGTTTTTCACTAACGGGCAAGGGGGAGCAGAAGCGCTGAAATTATACCGCAAGCATTACCGACCAAGTGAGCGCCATCCCAAACCTATATCGGGCATCTGCGTTTGGGCGTTGGCCGCCGAAACACACGAGGAAGCGCAATACCATTTCAGCTCCCGCGCACGTTGGCAGCTCCATCGAGACAAAGGCTTGCATTTGACTTTTGGGTCTCCGGAGGACGCGATGGCCGCCACCTATAATGAAAATGAGGAGGCACGAATCGTTGAACTCCGAAAGAATACCTTCGTTGGCACAGGTATCGAAGTCGCAGAACGAATCAACGAACTTGCCGGTCGTCTAAAGGTAAACGAAGTGGCGGTGGTAACCTGGACCCATAGCGCAGAAGCGCGACGCAACAGCTACGCCGAAATCGCTAGGGCATTCGGGCTACAAACAGAATAATCGGTTCCTTGCTTAGTTGATGGCGTGGATTGACCGGGGACGCCGGAACATCCAGACTGTTTGTTAAATTCGAAATGTGTTTCCGGGAGAGCCTGATGAATTACATCCAGTCCAAGGCCCAGATCCAAGGCCATACCGACGAGCAATGGCAGGCTCGCGTCGATCTCGCCGCCGCCCATCGTTGCGCGGTGATGCAAGACCTGCATGAGGGTATTTTCAATCACCTGACCCTGCGGGTCCCAGGCGTGGCAGATCGCTACTACCAGATCCCTTTCGGCCTTCATTGGTCGGAAGTGACCGCTAGCTGCTTCATGGAAGTCGGCTATGACGGCGAAGTGAAGCGCGGAGAGGGTTTGGTGGAGCGATCTGCCTATTGCATTCACGCGCCCATGCATTGGACGATGTCGGATGCCGATGCCGTGTTCCACACCCACATGCCCTATGCGAGTGCGCTCACACGTTTAGAAGACCAACACATACAACCGATCGGCCAGACCGAGCTCGGCACTATGATGAAAACAGGCTATGACGAAACTTATGATGGCCCAGGTATCGAGCCATCGGAAGGGGAGCGTCTGGCCAAGGCCTGCGGGGACAATACCGTAATGCTGATGGCCAACCATGGTGCGCTCACGGTTGGCAAGAATGTTGCTGAGGCCTATGACCGGCTCTACTACCTCGAGCGCGTCGCCCAGGTGCAGTTATATGCTATGTGGACCGGTCGGCCGCTGCGTCCACTGCCAGAACCCGTCATCGAAAAGACATATGCCACTTACCAGGGCAACAAGATGAACTATGGCGACAAGTCAAATGCCCAATGGCATTTCGAGGCGCTGAAACGGATCTTGGACCGCAAGGAACCGGACTACGCAAGCTAGGGTATATTGGGATAGATACTAACTTCCCCAGACGTTGCAATCAGACCATCACCGGTCTAGTTGATCAACGCTGTTTGGCGAGTATTTTGACAATAAAGGTGCTTGACCCTCGTCGAAGGTCCGCAATCCTCAAATACGCGAAGGACCCAGCCCTGCTTTAGCGGCTTGTCCCTTCGCGTTGAGCGGCAGGGTGCCTGTAATCAAATCACATTCCTCGCCAACAGATCTGCGATTGCAGCCGCGTCATGACCAAGCTCGCCTAGGATCTCAGCGTTGTGCTCACCTAGCTTCGGCGCACGGCCGATCCGAGCAGGCGTCTCAGAAAAGCGCCAAGGCGTGCCGTGAACCTTGAGGTTTTTGTCGATTTCAGGATAGCTCACCGAATCAACATAACCATTCGCCACCACATCGGGATCATCCGCGGCCTCGAGTAGAGTGTTGATCGGTGCTGCCACACAGTCAGCCTTACGCAGGTGCTCAACCCAGTGTTCGCGCGTACCCGTCCGAACCAGTTCGCCTAGCGTCGCCAGTATGAGGTTTTTCTTCTCGTCACTAACCAGAGCCAAACCTAGATCATCCGCGCCACGTTCGCGCAAAACTTCCATAAATCCAAGAGCTTCCATCGCCGGAACCCAATCCTTGTGATCGAGCTGGAAGACCATTGGTTTTCCATCACAGTCATCGAAACTAGCAGCGATGCCGGGGCGTTCGCGCGTTCCATTGATCCGCGCTCCGGTGATGGGATTCCGGTTGCGCCACATGGTGGTAGTAAGTGTCCAACCCATGAGGCGCACCGCACTGCCGACTAGCGAGGTTTCCACCTTCTGCCCGATGCCTGTCGCCTTTGCATGATGCAGGGCCGCCAACACTCCACCGAACGTCAGTATAGCGCAGCTTTCATCGGCGACAGAGACGACACCCGTACGCATAGCCTGGCCCGGAATTGAATAGGCCTCGGCGACCCCACTCAACGCCTGGCCGACCGCATCGGTTCCCGGGAGATCGGCATGTGGGCCGGATGGTCCGTATCCGGAAACTGATGCGTAGACCAGGCTGGGATTTATTTTCTTTAGCTCCTCGTAACCAAATCCGTTGCGCTCTGCCGCGCCTGGGCGAAAATTCTGGCCGAAGATATCAGCGGTCTTAATCAGAGCGTGCAGAATCGCCCGTCCCTCGGGTTGCTTGAGATTTATTGTAAGACTCTTCACGCCACGATTGTTTGTCTCAAAGAACGAGCTTATCTCGCCGTCTTCCCCAAAACGTTCGCCAGCCCGTCTTGCTGGGTCGCCAGTCTTAGGCGCCTCGATCTTGATCACTTCCGCCCCGAGATCGGCCATCAGCATGTAGGGTACAGTGCCAGCTTGCGCGGTCGAGCATGCTACCACGCGAATTCCAGCCAGTGGTCCGCTTCCTTCAGCCATCTTCGGTATCCCTTTCCAAGCTCATTCGATGGGCCGGTGCTGATCGTCCGTGCTCGTCATAGTAAACAGTATCTCGGCCGATTCAGTGACTAGCCCCGACGCCAGCTTCTCGTTCGAAACACCTCATACCGGGGAGTGCCCAGTGATATTATAGCTTTTTTTTTGGTTCATCCGTAAGAAACACTATCCAGTCGAAAGCAATAGGAAAATCGACCACTTGCGGAATTTCGTGCCCAAGTCGACCCGGTTTGGCCGTGGTCGGCAACATCAAGGAGTGGCAATCATTCAGATAAACATGTTCACCAATCGCCAACTAAGTATAGAAAGGTCGTTCAAGGCGCCTGGCGGTTTGCAGTAAACCCTATCGGCGCATCACCATCATTTTCTTGATCTCGGCGATCGCCTTCGCTGGATTGAGCCCCTTAGGACAGGTCTTAGTGCAGTTCATGATCGTATGGCACCGGTAAAGCCGGAAGGGGTCTTCCAGAGAATCAAGGCGCTCACCAGTATATTCGTCCCTGGAATCGGCGATCCACCTATAAGCCTGGAGCAATACCGCCGGACCCAGATACCGTTCGCCATTCCACCAATAACTCGGACAAGACGTTGAGCAGCTAAAGCAGAGAACACATTCCCAAAGTCCATCCAACTTTTCTCGCTCTTCCACCGATTGCCGTCGTTCCTCGTCGAGAGGCGGCGGGGTATTCGACTTAAGCCATGGTTCGACTGCCGCTAGCTGGGCATAGGCGGTGGAGAGATCGGGTACCAAATCCTTAATCACCTCCATGTGCGGCAAGGGATAGATTTTCACGTCGCCCTTCACCTCATCAATAGGCTTCAGACAGGCGAGCGTGTTAGTTCCGTCTATGTTCATCGAGCACGATCCGCAAATACCCTCACGGCATGAGCGTCGGAAAGTCAATGTCGTGTCTACCTCGTTTTTGATCTTGATAAGAGCGTCCAGGACCATTGGCCCACACTCGTCAAGATCAATCTCGTAGGTATCAAGGCGTGGATTTTCCGCCTTATCCGGATCGTAGCGATACACCTTGAAGGCCCGTGCATTGCCTGCACCCTCAGGTGCTTTATGGGTATTGCCCACCTTAACCTTGGAATTGGCCGGAAGGGTGAATTCAGCCATCGGTCCTTACTCTCCCGTTATTCTGGCCCTGGATGCGGTTTTGTATTGGTTGGCGATGATCCAGATCAGTAAACCCGTGCTACAGGCGGGATGGTTTCCACCTCGTTCGACAGCGTGTTTAAATGTACGTCCCGGTACAACACCTCGTATTTATTGGATTCGTCTAACCACATCAGAGTGTGCTTCATCCAGTTTTCGTCGTCTCGTTCTGGGTAATCCTCGTGAGCATGAGCTCCTCGACTCTCCTTGCGCAGGTGCGCCGAATTCAAGGTGACAATAGCCTGTCCCATAAGGTTATCGAGTTCCAGAGCTTCAACCAGGTCCGAGTTCCAGATCAGGGAGCGATCCGAAACCGATAAATCACTTATGCCAGAAGCGATGGTCATTATCTTCTCGACCCCTTCCCCTAACAGGTCCTCCGTGCGGAACACCGCAGCGTGATTTTGCATGGCGCGTTGCATCTCGAGACGGATTTCAGCAGCTTTCCGGGAGCCCGACGCATTTCGGACCCGGTCTAGCCTGGCGAGGGCATTGTCCCCTGCGTCCGACGGCAAAGGCTTATGCGGCTCGCCGGGACGCATGGTCTCACCGGCCCGATGCGCGGCGGCCCTCCCGAAGACAACAATATCAAGAAGCGAATTGGTGCCGAGCCGATTGGCACCATGAACTGAGACGCAGGCCGCTTCGCCGATCGCCATCAGGCCCTGGCAGACACGATCCGGATCATCCGCAGTTGGAGCTAGAACCTCGCCGTGATAGTTCGTTGGTATACCGCCCATGTTGTAGTGAACCGTGGGCAAGACCGGTATGGGCTCGCGGGTCACGTCGACGCCCGCGAAGATCTTTGCCGTCTCCGAGATGCCCGGTAGGCGCTGCGCTAACACCTCGGGATCGAGATGCTCCAGATGCATAAAGATGTGGTCGTTATTGGGTCCAACACCTCGACCCTCATTTATTTCTATGGTCATAGAACGACTGACAACGTCGCGAGATGCAAGATCCTTAGCCGTTGGCGCATAGCGCTCCATAAACCGCTCGCCTTCAGAATTGGTTACGTAACCGCCCTCGCCTCTGGCGCCTTCCGTAATCAGGCAGCCGGCCCCATAGATACCAGTCGGGTGGAACTGCACAAACTCCATATCCTGCAGCGGCAGACCAGCGCGCAGCACCATGCTGTTGCCGTCTCCTGTGCAGGTGTGGGCCGAGGTACAGGAGAAATAAGCCCGCCCATATCCGCCTGTCGCCAGTACAGTCTGATGCGCGCGGAACCTGTGCAATGTTCCATCGGCAAGGTCCAAGGCCATCACACCCCGACACGCCCCTTCCTCGTCCATGATCAGGTCGATCGCGAAATACTCGATGAAGAACTCGGCCTGATTACGTAAACATTGTTGATAGAGAGTGTGCAGAATCGCGTGGCCAGTCCGGTCCGCCGCCGCACAAGCCCGCTTCGCCATCCGCTTGCCATTATCCAACGTATGGCCTCCAAACGGCCGCTGGTAGATCTTGCCTTCTTCGGTTCGCGAGAATGGCACCCCGTAATGCTCAAGCTCGATCACCGCCGGAATGGCGTTTCGACACATGTACTCGATCGCATCTTGGTCACCGAGCCAGTCCGAACCCTTGACGGTGTCGTACATGTGGAAACGCCAGTTGTCGCCCTCGCCCATGTTGTCGAGCGCCGCCCCAACGCCACCCTG
>PBMU01000104.1 GCA_002722775.1 Rhodospirillaceae bacterium | reverse complement strand
CCGGCACGGTCGGGGAGTAGCTCAGCCTGGTAGAGCACTGTCTTCGGGAGGCAGGGGCCGGAGGTTCGAATCCTCTCTCCCCGACCACGTAAATCCCTGATAAATTTTGTTTTTCAATACTTTCGCTAAGTTATTCAAACGTTTGGCGAGAATCCACGCCAGGATGAATTTCATGTTTTAGAGGAGTCAGAAACAGTAGCCCTCGCTGTAATTCGTAGGCCTAAAGGACACCAATACTAGGAAAGAAAATCACTACACATATCGGGATGTGTCTATCCGGACTATTCGGGTGTCGCCCAAATAGCTATCTTCGGTGAGACCATGGGGTTTAGTCGGCTAGAGAGCCCGCAATATTGCGGGCAACTAACTCTCACCCGGGGATCGGGCCATTGTTTGGATTGTCGCTATTATGAATCCAGAAGATTTGCCGGATTTGCGTGGTCTTAAAGACACAAAAAACTACCAGTCTCTGGAATACGACCCCCGCAAAAGGGTTCTTCTAACCAATAGACCGTTTACCATTTTCGCGATGCTATTAGACCGCACGCTAGGTGATTTCATTTACCGTAATCTGTTTGCGGCCACTGTTCGACTTAGGTTTCGGAATTCTAGGTTGATCGTCTACTACCGGCCAGACCGGCCTTATAAGGATCCAATTATTGAATTGAATCCCTACATTTCCTGGGCATGGAAGTCAGAAGGTTCAAACGGTATTCCAATAGACTATTTCGACTACATGGGTGGACGACCGGTTCGGCCTCGCGACAAATTCTGGTTCCATTCCTTGTCGGCCGAACCGGATTTAGTACTGACCCCGTCGATTATGGATTTTGATGGTTTGCGCGGGTTGGCCCCTTTCGCCCGTTTTGCAGTGCCGTCGGGCCGGGCTGGACCATTGCATGAACAATTGTTGCGGGCGGGTGTGAATAAACACCGTTGGTTCTGCGTCTTGCACTATAGAGAAGCGGGATATCGAGATTCTGACGCTCAAATTGATCGAGATCTAAAAGCCGAAAATCCCGAAGCAATCATCGACCATATCATCCAACAACAAGATGGCCAAGTTGTGCGAATTGGTCACCCGGGAATGACACCGATCCCTGCGAGACCTGGTTTCGTGGATATCAGCGGTGAGAACGAAAGCGTCTTACTGCACGCATACGCGGTCAGCCGGGCCAGATATTTTCTGGAACTCACACCCTCTGGACCGGTTGGGTTCGCCTCCGCATTCGGCGTACCAATGGCGCGATGTAATGCGCTATCCACACTAGGCCCGCTTGAAAAACCAAGCTTCGCGATGATGCAACACATTGTCGGCCCGCAGGGCCAACGCGTTCCACGCGATGTTGCCGTCGCCAAAGGACTATACTCAACATTGGCAGTAAAAAAGGTCATAGCACGGTATGGTTTTCACTTCGTGCGCAATAGCTTGGCGGAACTTTGCGCCGCTGCTAACGAGATATTCGAACGCACAGCAGATGTACAAGGTTGGCGTTTGCCGGGGCCACCTTTGGTGTCGTCTTTCCCGGAGGAGTTCACTCTGCCACTCGCGCCACCACCAGGTGTTGAAATTATCGAATTTCCAGCAGCTATGGCAAACTTCTCCTAAAGCACCAGGAACACTAAGAGGTTTACTAGTCAACCGTGACCGGCCAGCCGCGAGACTGATCGCAACATCTAGATCCAGGCTAGTGGATTTAACCGAGCCTGCAGCCACAAAAGGGATGGGAAAGCCGCAACCCAGACCCAGACGAACCGGTTAAATCCGAAAAGATAAAAATTGGCAACATGGAACGACAGCGCAATGGTTAGGCCCGCGATTAACGCGGACCGTGTGATAAATGCCAATGGAAATAGCAACTCGAACAGAATCACAGCCCACGACATAGCGCACAAAAGCCTTGGCCACGCTGCCCAAGTCCGAATGACCTCGCTTGCCGGATAGGCCGAGAATGCGAAGACGTCTTCGAGTGCGCGTCCACTGCGCCAGTCCCTCTGAATCACCTTTGACCAGCCAGACTTGAAATAGGAGAAAGTCACCTGAAGCGCTAGATAACCGAACACATATTCTTGCCATAATGAGCTTGGCATCATGTGAGCGAGGCTCAAGCAAAAAATCATTAAAAGGCTCAATAGGTCGCTACCGCCATTATAGGGCCCCTGGAAACGTTTAAGGATGAACAGAGCATTAACAAATAGGGCGACGCAAACCCATTGCGACTGGATGCCTGAGATAAGCAGCGCGGCTAGGAACAAGCGAACTAGATAATGGCCGCGCTCATCAGGTAAACCAAAGATATGCTCCAGGCTCTGTTGGATCAGCGCGATCGACAGTAGGATTTCTGTCAACCTGATGGCGGCTTCTACACTCATTGGTCGAGTGGATCGATACACAGATATGCCGGGGAAACAAACGCGATGTCGCGCCGCAGCATACCTCCTTGACGACTGACAAAAATCAACCGGAACCGAAAATATCTAGGCGTTGCGTGATCGCCATTTTTGCGCAGTAGGCCCGCCCGGATGCGTCGCCGGATTTCCCGCCGGTTCAACTCCATTGGGTTCTGGACCAGCCGCTCTGCACAAGTAGACATGTAAAGCGTTTCATTCCACCCTGCGTTCCAGAAAAACGCTTTAAAACAGTCCAGCGGAACGATGTACTGGGGTGTCGGGCGGCTTTCCTGCCAGTTCTCACCCTCATCCTTAGGATCGTCGATAAGAACGTGTTCAACTCGCGGGGACGGCGCGATTACATCAAAGAATCGCCAGGATGGAAACAAAGCCGGTAATAACAGTTTAATCAAGTTTAACATTCTCTAACTTTCGTTCCGGCACGCATCACGCCTAGCGAGATATTAGAACAGCAGCCTGGCATTGTGTTCGCGGGAAATTTCCAGAAAAGGAGTAGTCCTTTCGAGTCAGTGATTGTCTCTTACCAATGCGGCAGGCGCGATCGAATTCTATGAACACGGCAATATCTAAACCAATGCTTTACGGTTTCAATCCGTAAGCGCTCGGATAAATCAACGAATTAACGCCGTGTCTCAGCGTCCTCTGAAAACTCGGCAAGCGTCAACAAAATCCGATTTTTTGTAACACAGCAAGGGATCAATAATTCAACCACATAGCCGCCTGTGCAAACGGAACGGTCTTCGGGAATGGTTGCCCCGCAGGCCAATTTAGATTCGCTGACAACAATGTCGTTCCCTTCTCTGGAGAATCACACATTTAATATCAAGAGCGCGGTAGGTCGAACGCAGGTGATGTATTATCCGAAGGCTATCAGTGGCTTGCCGTCTATCGATCCCCGCTGATTTAGGCCTGCTATCAATCCTGTATTGTTTGCGCATTTATCCAAATCAGATTCCACAAAGCCTTCGCATCCAAGGATTTTAGGTTAAAATCTCGGTTCACAACCCGGCCAGAGGCGGCTCCATGATTCTCGAAAATCAGAAGCATCTTTTCGATATTCCTGACGATCTCGTCTACCTAAATTGCGCCGCCCAGTCGCCATGCTTACTGGAAAGTGCCGCGGCCGGCCGACGAGGTGTGGCGCGCAAAGCTAATCCCTGGGATCCGGACCGGGCCTACGTGGCCACAGAAATGGAAGAGTGCCGGAATCTGTTCGGAAGCATGGTGGGAGCGACCGCTTCCGACATAGCTATCACATTTTCCACCAGCTATGCCGTTGCCATCGCGGCGAAAAACCTTTCGGTTCCACGCGGCCAGGAAATCGTACTTCTGGACTGCCAGTTTCCGTCTAACTACTACGCCTGGCAGAAGGTTGCTGGCCGCGACGATGCCCTTCTTCGCGTGGTGCTTCGCCCCTCCGATTTCGACTGGACCGCCGCTGTGCTTGAAATTCTTGGTCCGAAGACAGGGCTGGTCGCGCTGCCTAATTGCCACTGGACCGATGGTTCCTACCTTGACCTCGTCGTGATCGGCGCGCGGTGTCGAGAACTCAACGTGCCTTTAATAGTCGACGCCACCCAATCGGTCGGGGCCCTGCCCACGGATGTCAAAACGATCCAGCCCGACTATCTTATCGTCTCAGCGTACAAATGGCTGCTCTGCCCCGACATGATGGGCTTTATGTATGTGGCGCCACATCGCCAAGACGGCGAACCTCTGGAGAACAACCACCAAGGGCGCGACAATGCGCCGTCGATGGAAATCTCATCCGGTTACTCCGACGAGTACGTATCGGGGGCCAAACGGTTCGACATGGGTGCGGCTGACAGTATGATTCACCTTCCGATGAGTAAGACAGCGCTGACACAGATCCAAAACTGGCGGGTTCACGCGATACAGGACAGCTTGCGTCGCTTGACGGATCGGATCGCCGCGCAGGCGGAGGCGATGGCGTTTTGGGTGCCGCCAGTAAACTGCAGAGTTGGTCATTTCATCGGCCTTTGGCCAAAGCAACCCTTATCCCAGGGGCTCGTGAGCCGTCTCGCAGACCGAAAAGTGTACGTGAGTCTGCGTGCTGGAGCGATCCGAGTTAGTCCCTATCTGTTCAACGATATCAAAGACGTCGACACCTTCTTCGATGCTTTGGAGCTCGAATTAGCCAATGAACAGCGGGTTTAGACCAAGACCACCAAATGTTTTGTTTGTGTTTAAAGCTCGGCAGTCTTCCCGTATCCTGTGTTGTATCCTCGATGAGTGACGCGATTACCCTGAAAACTGATGTGGAATGATGAGGTGCTGGACCAGACTGTACCTGTGGTGCCGGGAACTCTGCCGAAACAATAGGGATCATGTGGGGCGGTGCGCGCCTCTGACACAACCACGACCTGAGGATACAATCATGTCCACCAATCCAGCCCCTGGTTTCACGCGGCAGCCCGACCGCCGCATGCACTACGCCCCCACCTCATCGCGGGTACGTGTCATACTTAACAGCGTCCTTGTTGCCGATAGCACTAATGCAATTATGCTGCAGGAAGAGGACTTCCCGCCCGTTTACTATCTCCCACAAGTTGACGTTCGTATGGACCTGGCCCGTCGAACGGGCCGATCTACACATTGTCCTTTTAAGGGCAATGCGTCGTACTGGACCGTTACAGTCGGGGACAAAGTGGCAAAAAACACGATCTGGGCCTACGAGACGCCTTTCGATGAGGCAATGGCTGTAAGAAATCTTGTCGCTTTTTATGCGAACAAGGTTGATGTCATCCAGGTGGGATAAGAGACGGGCTGTTGAGCAGGTGGTCGCCACTCCATGCCTTGGATTTCTTGATCAACATAACAGAAGTTGCCTGTACCATTCGGCGTTAATCCAAACTCTGGTGATGAATGCAACCATTCGAACTTCAAAATGGCTGTCACGCGTCTTCCGGAAATGTGTCTGTCAGGTAAAGCGGACTTCGGCGCAACTTAACCCCTCTAGCTCAATCGCCACATGGGCCGGCGCATCGAAGAACACGGTCTGGACGACACTGCCAAGCAACACGAAATCTCCGGATCTTAGTGGACGACCGATTCCAGCGCGGTGATTAGCAAGCCAGGCCAACGCCTCCATCGGATGGCCTAAAATGTCCGATCCCAAACCTGACGCGCGCTCGGTCCCGTCGATCTTGAGAACGCCACAAACATTCGCAAGATCCAGCGCACGCCATTGCTGATTTTCATCACCTAGAACAACACCCGCGTTAAAAAAATCATCGGCAATCAGCACCGGAGCGGCTAAGGCGGAGTAGTTTTCGTACCGATCGTCCACCAGTTCGATAGCACCCATGCAAGCGGTAACAGCGTCAGTTACACTTTCCCGCGTGTAGGGTCCCCTGGCTCCAAGCATATCGGCTCCCAGACGCGCGGCGATCTCGCATTCGACACCTATTCGGTGAAAGCGCGAGAGGGGTAATTCTACCGCGCCTTTAAAAACCGTGGTTTCGAAAACGCATCCGGCGCAGGGATGGTCGATCGACAAAAACTCTTGCATCACAGCCGTTGTGCAACCGATCTTGTGGCCCGACAACCGACCGCCCCCTGCGCCAGCAAGCACGCTGTGCAGCGCATCCTGAATCGCGTATCCCTCGCGTTCATTTTCGGGAGTTAGATGCGGTGGCGGTGACGGCGTTGGCGGGCCGCCTATACGGGATCTGGCCAGAAACTCGGCGGCAGCTTGGATCTCGGTCTCTTCCATCTAGATTCAACTAGCCCTCCACCGGGATCCCCTAAGTATTGAGGCTGCTGCATCTGCGAGAACCTGACAGCCGGCCACAATGTCCGCTTCATGGCTGTCCTCAGCAAAGTCGTGACTGATCCCTTTAATTGAGGGTATGAACAGCATGGCGCAAGGGAGACGATGGTGGATCACCATGGGATCATGGCCCGCCGCACTAGGCATGCGCCTCCAGCGTCCTGGCGCCGTTTCTTCGGCCGCCCGATGGATATGAGCCTGAAAATCTACATTCATCTTTGAAGGGCGGACGGGCGCCCGATTCGAACGGACATCTACTTTGATCTTGCCACGCGTGGCGATCTCGGTGCCTATCTCTTGAACCCGCGCCTGAAGCCGATCAAGAAGTGCGTCATCTTGGTCACGGAACTGCAAAGTCAACACGGCTCGTCCCGGTACGATGGATGGCGCGCCCGGCTCAATCACCGCGTTGCCCATGGTCCAGACAGTGCACTCATCAGTGATTTCCACAAACTCCTGGTTTATCCGATGTGCCATCTCGTATAGTCCGGCGGAGGCGTCACGCCGGCGAGCCATGGTGGTGGTTCCCGCATGATTCTGTTCGCCAGTAAAGGTGATAGTCATGCCTCGAATGCCGACGATCGCGGTTACCACACCGATTTGTTCCCCCGCGTCCTCAAGATAGGCGCCCTGTTCGATGTGAGCCTCTAGGTAGCCGATATGGCGTTCTTCCTCAACGGACAGGCGCGGCACACCCGCGAGCCCCACGCGTTGAAGTGCGTCGGCCAGACTTTCCCCGTCCCGGCCCTTAGCTGCCGCCTCGTCCTCGGGTGTTAGTACACCACACCAAGACCGGCTGCCTATACAGCCAAGAAAATTGCCTTCCTCATCTTGCCAGGAGACAGCATCGATCGCGAGATCGGCGGTGGCGGGATCCTCGGCGCATGCGCGTGCCACTTCAAGCCCGTAGATGACGCCGAGTGCGCCGTCGAGCCAACCACCCTCTGGCTGGGTATCCGAGTGAGAACCTATGACCAGTGCTGGCCCACTCTTGCGCGAGCGACCCACCACATTACCCACTCCATCCAGTGTGGTTTCCAGGTCTGCGTTCTCGAAACGTGTCTTGAGCCATCGGCGAGCTTCCATGTCCGCTTCACTAAACGCCGGACGAACAACGCCCGTTCCCTGGGCTCCGATCCCCCGCAAGTCACGCAAATCTCGCAAGAGGCGGTCTGGATTAATTCCCGGCATCACTACCTCCGGTACGCTAGCCCAGAAACATCATAAGCCATAATTCAGCCGCGTTGAAAGGCGACGTTGCGCGCTGGGTCTGGTTTCGGCACCGTTGATACGTCAAACTTAGGATGGGAGGATCCTCAATGACACGCATCGCGAAGGGTGGCAAAGCGGTCTACGGGGCCAGCATCGGTGTTCTAATGTTAGATGCCCGGTTCCCCCGTATCCCCGGCGACATAGGAAACGCCGGAACCTGGCCGTTTCCAGTGCACTATCGTGTGGTTCTAGGAGCCAGCCCGGAACGTGTTGTGCGACAGCGTGCATCGGGTCTTGGAAACGCTTTTTTAGATGCCGCGCGGGATCTGGTGGCAATTGGTTGTGACGGAATCACAACCAATTGTGGCTTTCTCTCTTTGATTCAGTCCGATCTCGCCGACACAGTCGGGGTCCCGGTGGCTACGTCTTCCCTAATGCAATACCCAATGATCCAAGCCATGTTACCGCCTGCAAGACGGGTCGGGGTACTAACAATTTCGGCTGAATCGTTGACTGAACAGCACTTGGAGGCCGCCGGCGTACCACTCGACGCGCCGGTGGTCGGCACTGACGAACTGGGTGGGGAGTTCACTCGCGTCCTACTCGGCAATAAAGAACGTCTGGACGTGGACGCTGCGGAACGCGACCTTCTGCAAGCTACCGACACACTACTCCATCGCCATCCAAATATTGGCGCAATCTTGCTCGAATGCACCAACATGACGCCTTACTCTGCCGTGATTGCCGACCGGACGCGCTTGCCGGTCTTTGATATGTATGGTTTCATTTCCTGGTTCCAAATGGGGCTCAAACCCCGTCGGTTCGGCTAAAACGCTATCCAGCTATGCTCGTTTGTTTATGGCAGGACGTGGTGATTGGAGCCCTTCATTTCATTGGGTTGTGTATCCAACCGCTCTAACGTCCTGCTCCTGCGCGGCGCTTTACAAGACTGGGCCGAGCTAGCCTCACAGTCGATGCGCTGTGTAGAACCCACCCGAAGGGCCTTGGACTAAGAACAGTAGGAATATAACAAAATCCAGAAAACGCTCAAACTATCCTGAGGGCACCGGGCTGTCTAAGTGATGCGTTCCGGAGGTTCGGTCTCTCGTTCCTCACGGAACAAGCCATCAGTTGGGACCCGGTAGAGGTAAAGCCAAGTGGACATGCCCATCGACACTATTTCGACACGCTGAGGACGCCAGTCTGGGAAGGCAAAACTGTTGGAAATCACGATGGCACCCGGAGCCGCTTCTGTATCGAGTTTCATCTGCAAACGCCGCATCGCTTTGATCATCAGATAGCAGAACACAAGGTCCGCGTCCCCGAGGGGCATTTTAAGGAAGTCACCGCGGCGGATCTCGAGGTTCGGGCGCCGCTGGACCAACAGCCTGAGGCGACAGAATAGCCAAGGAACCGGTGACAGTTCGATTCCGACCACCTTGGTTTCGGGAAACTGAGAGGCCAGCGCGAAGGCGATCCGACCCCAACCGCATCCGAGATCGTAGGCGAGACGTGGCCGGCCGCCCTCAGAGATCCAGTCCAACAACACCGGAACCACATGGCGGCTGGTCGGCATGGGTGGAACCCCAGTGATCAAAGTATAAGCTCCAATCAACACACCGACAGCGATCATAACGATCAGCGCTACCACCTCACTACCCGGCAGAGACAATACGGCGTGAAGAAATTCCAACATAGTGGGGCTAACAATCGCCGTTTCCGTCCATCCCGTCTATAAGAGCATTTCCCTGTGCATTGTCGACAGGTACAAGTCTTGACGCTTTCTGAGAAACTTACCGGGTTGAGTTTGCGTGAAAACGCGCCAATTGCACTCGTGGGTCTTGGCCACGCTGCCACTCATTGGATTGGTACCACTTTCTAAATATTGCTCCCCTACATCACCGACACTCTGGGACTGAACTACACTCAGGCGGGTATGCTGGTCAGCGTGATGCATTTGAGTTCGTTCATGGCCAACGTCGGTAGCGGACCACTAGTTGATCTCACCGGGCGCCATGTCTTGTTTCAGGTAATTTAGGTTGTTGCCGGTGCGGCTGCCCTCGCCGCTCTGAGCGGCTTTAGCCACTGGCTGGATACCTACGCTATCTGATTGTTGGTTGCGGTGGTCGCGGTCATGAGCACCGCAACCAATCTTTGGCATCCGCCCGCACTGTCCTATCTCTCTGAGCAGTTCGCCAAGACTCGGGGCTATGCATTATCTATCCATGCACTTGGGGCAAGCCTCGGCGACATGCTTGCCCCGCTCGCAGCCGGAATGATGCTGCTCACGTTCGATTGGCGTAACACCGCGCTTTTGGCCGCCCTGCCGGCCATAGTTATAGCCGCTCTAATCGGAGCCATGTTGCGTCCAAACGCGCCCGCCGCCGTGTTGGCCAGCCAGTCCCGCGGTCTAGGTATCACGGAATATGCTCAAGGGTTGCTCGCTGTTCTGCGGGACCGAGTCGTGCTTTCAATCTGCACGATGAGTGCCTTGCGGAGCATGACCCAGAATGGACTCATCATGTTTCTACCTCTCTATCTTGTAAATGTGGCAGGCGCTGGGCCTGCTACGATCGGGTTGACATTGGCCGTCCTTCAAGTTGGAGGCGTGATCGCAACGCCACTCGCGGGCATTTGGTCCGATCGAGCCGGGCGCCGCTCGGTGGTGATGGCCGGTCTCACCGCCTCGACATTAATCATTTTCTCACTCAATTTCCTTGGTAGCGGCCTCGCATTCGTTTTCGGGATCTCGCTGTTAGGCTTCGCTTTGTTCGCCATACGCCCTGTGGTTCAGAGTTGGGTGATGGATCTTGTGCCCCCGCACATGGCCGGCTCAGCGACGAGCCTAATGTTCGGGACCCAGAGCGCATTCAGCATATTAATGCCTGTAGTCGGGGGCTTAGTCGCTGATACGTTCGGGCTCGTTGCTGTGTTCTATCTGTTAGGCGCGACCATGCTGTTGAGTAATACCATGGTCTTCGCCCTGCCTCGCGATACCATACGTTTTAGAACCTGACTCTTGGCGGGGTTGATCGCGCCAAATAACACCACCTGCTTAACTCAAATTAAAATCATACTCACCGTACAACGCGGTCAAATTCAATTTTGCTGCGCTAATTCCGAATTCTGCCGACTATACTTTTGCGTTCAGCCTGACGATTATGGCAAAATGATCCGTTATTCACCGACTTCAGCTTGTGGGCGGCGATGACGTCTCCGAGTTTCAGGGTCTCAGTGCCTTTTGCGTTTAACATCGATAGAAAAATTAGAGTTGAACTTCCGTAATTGTCTGCTGAC
Source organism: Rhodospirillaceae bacterium (assembly GCA_002722775.1). Lineage (GTDB taxonomy): Bacteria > Pseudomonadota > Alphaproteobacteria > Thalassobaculales > Thalassobaculaceae. Next base: position 39,721 of record PBMU01000104.1, on the reverse strand, counting down.
CCAACCTAAGCCGTCCAGTCTTAGGCGATTAATCATCCATCTTCACCCCTGACGGCATCTTCTAATTGCTCCATTTTGAATTTGGCGTCGGTTAGGTTGCAACCAGCGATGTTCGCTCCCTTGAGATTCGCACCCTTCAAATCCGCTTTAGCCAAATTCGCCGAATGCATGTTTGCTTGGGTAAGGTTTGTCTTGTTTAGTTTGGCGCCCGATATGTTAGCGGGCCATAATCGCCCTGTCGGAATTCCCTCTGAATCCTCAAGATCTACTGGGCCCAACTCGGCGTAGGAGAGGTTGGCCTCACTGAGGTCAGCACCACTCAAATTGATCCCCTCCAAAGTAGCTCCCTGAAGATTTGACCTCTGAAGGTTGGCCTTCGACAGATCCGACATGACCAGAAGAACGTTCGATAGGTTAGCGCCTGTCAAATTAGCGCCGGAGAGATTCGCTCCGGAAAGGTTGACCGAGGAAAGGTCAATATGGGACAGATCCGCGTTCTTCAAAATGGCGCGTTCACCGAGTCGGCCGTCCTCACGGATCCAAACGTAGTGTTTATTCAATATGTCGCGAACCTTCTGAGGCAACGCATCCTCATGCCTCATCATGTTTGCGCCAGTCAGATTAGCCGCAGCCATGTCGCAACCATCCAGATTGGCACCGGACAAGTTTGCGTGCTTTAGAACCGTGACATCGAGCACAGCGTTTTCCAAATTCGCGTCTTGTAAGTTTGCGCCGGAAAGGTCTGTGTCAGCTAGTATGCATCCTGAAAGATCAGCGCCGGAAAGATCCGCATTCCGCAAATTGACCCCGGAGAGGTTAGCACCAGAAAGGTTAGCGCCAGCCAATTGGACATTCTGCATCGCTGAGTTCGATAGGTCGGCACCATCCTGATTCTGGGTAGGCCCATCGCCGAACTCACTACCAAACATAAGCGAACCTCCCCGTAGGTCAGCGCCCTTAAGATTAGCCCCGGCCAGATCGACATGGCGCATGTTGGCACCGCGAAGATCGGCGTTTTCGAGGTTGGTAGCCTTGAGGTCGGCGCCGTCAAGAACCGCACAGAAAAGATCGGAGTTCGACAGATCGCTGTTCGAAAGGATGGCGTTACTGAGATCGCACCCCGATAGCTTGGCCGATTTCAGGTTAGCTTCGGTTAGCGTAAAGCCCTGCAGGTTGGCGCGCGCGAAATCGGCCCGAGCGCCGCCCTGGCCGCGGCTCAACCATTTCTCATGTTCCACCAGAATTTGAACTATCTCTTGTGGCGTCACGCCATTAGCCTTACAGACCCACGCGACGATCGCCCGCACGGCGATCATCTTGCCCAACCTAGAGAATACTATGGGTTCCGTGTCCCGCAAGCCTTGGTTTGTGACGTTAAAAACACGGGTTGGGGGGTTGCCTACCGTCGGGAGTGTGGATCAATCGAACCGAGTATCATTGAATCCAACACGATCAAGGTGTAGGCGAAAAAGCCCGCCGTTGTCGGATCAGAGCCTCGACGTTCTCCGCGGCTTGCCTAACGGACCCTGCCGCGTATTGGAACCAAGGAATTGACCATGACTCCACGCCCCCAAATCATTCCCTTTCTGCACGAGCAGTGCTCGACAATCACCTATTTAGTGTCCGACAGCGCGAGCCGCACGGCGGCCTTTATCGATCCGACGGCGGATTTTGATCTCTCCACTGGGCGACTTGACCCTGCTCCAGCCGATTGGGTTTTGGAGGCTGTAGAGGCGGCTGGACTTGATGTTCAGTGGGTTCTAGAGACCCACGTGCATGCGGATCATGTGACGAGCACACAATATCTTAAAGAGCGCACGGGGCGACCGTAGCCATTAGGGCTCGCGCGGTTGCCGCACCCGGACATACACCGGCCTGCATGAGCTACGTGATCGGCGACGCGGTATTTGTTGGCGACACTATCTTCATGCCCGATTTTGGCGCCGCTCGCTGCGATTTACTGGGTGGGGCCGCCGACCAGCTTTATCATTCCGCGCGTCGTATCCTCGAACTGCCGTTAGTCACCAGGGTTTTCGTCGGTCACGACTACGGCCCCGGCGGGAGAGAAATCATGTGGGAGAGCACGGTGAGCGCCCAGAAGCGGCATAACAAACACATCCACGACGGGATTGGGCTGGACGAGTTCGTCACAATGCGGGCCGAGCGGGACGCCCGACTTGGCCTACCGAATATGATCATCGCAGCGATCCAAATCAACATGCGAGCCGGACGTTTACCAAAAGAGGACACCAATGGAATCAACTACCTGAAAATTCCCGTCAACGGGTTTCCCGGGGCGAGCTGATTTCTTGCCTCAACCTTTGGGGTTTCCCCTCTCCTTCATCCCCACAGTCCCAAGGCGTTCCTCTATCACCGCTAAGAACAACGTAAGCATCGGCGGTATGATCAATAAGGTTAACACCGCGGACAGGGTCAGCCCTCCGATCACCACCGAGCCAAGGCCACGGTATAGTTCAGAACCGGCGCCCGGCACAACCACGAGAGGCAACATGCCAAGGACGCTAGTCAGGGTAGACATGAAAATCGGACGGATCCGGTTGCGGGTTGCCTCTTGGATTGCTTCCGTCGGCGTCATGGCATCGATGCGCAGATGATGCAAGGTCTGGTGAACTAGTAGAATTGCGTTGTTCACCACGATGCCTATCAAAATCACGAAGCCGAGTAGCGTTAGCATATCCAGGGTCTGCTGTTGGAACTGGGCAAGCAGAACTAGACCAATCACTCCCCCTGCAGCCGCGACCGGAACCGACAAGATGATTATCAGGGGATAGATGAAGCTTTCGAACAATACCGCCATGACCAGATAGACAATAACCAATCCCATAACCAGGTGGATTACCATTTCGTCCCAGGTCTCAGTCAGTTTATCAGCTGTTCCGGACATCTGCAGCTTGACGCCAGATGGTAGACCCTGGGCCTGAAGTTTTTCGATCACGCCCATACGAACATGATCCATGGCCACTTCTAGCGGAATGTCTGTTGGTGGTTTTATTTGAAGAGTGATCGTCCGCAAGCGTTCCCGGTGTCGTATTTCAGTCGGCCCCGACGTCACTATAATGTCGGCCAGAGAACTAGCCGGGACGATCATTCCGTCTTTTGTTACCACTGGGAGATTGTTGATACCCTGGGTCTCGGTGATATGGCGATAAGGGCCCCGTAACGTGAGGTCAATCCTCTCTCCATTCACAGTGATTTCTGCAACACGCAGACCGTCGTTAAAAGCATCAACCGTCTGTCCCAGGTCACGCGTCGTCACGCCGTTGTCCGCCAATCGTTCTCGGTCAGGCATAACCCGGACCTCCGGAGCACCCAGGCTCAGTGCGGGTCGCGGACGGACCTGTGTGCCCTCTTTGCGAGGCAGTCGCTGGCCCACCAGCTCAAACGCCCGTTGCGCCACGGACACTATCTCCTCCAGCGACCCCCCGGAAACATCCAAATCGATCGAACGGGCTCCACCAATACCACGTCCGAATATCGATCTCTTGTTGAAGAACCCAAATGTCGCGGGCTCTGAGTTTAGAGAGTTTCGAAGGATAGGAATAAGCTCCCCTACCCGTTTTGGATCGACCGCGATGGCACCGGCAATAGTGTTGGCGCGAAATGCTACAAAAAAGAAGCGTTGAATGGTCGGTGTTCCGTCGTCGACCTCAGTCCTGGTCATCTCAGGATCCCACAAGGGTTTCGTCACACCTTCAACCTTGCTCGCGATCATTGTCGTTGTTTTTAAGTTGTAGCCTGGCGGTGGGAGCACGTAACCAATGATCAAATTGCGGTTGCCGTCGGGCAGATAGTCAAGTTTCGGCAGCAAAATGGTAGTCACCGCACCAGAGATAACCATTGTCCCGGCCACCACGCCAATCGCAAGTCCCTTGCGCTGGGATACTGCTTTTGTGAATTCCATAACGGCGTTAACAAACCATCGAGCGAATTGGTCGACCCACAGAACCCGACGGCGTCGGACCGTGGATTGAATGTCACCGCGCAACATTCTGCTGGAGAGCGCCGGAATGACTGTGATTGAGACGACAAGAGACAGAATCACGGCTACGGAGATGGCCACCGCGATGTCGCGAAAAAGTTGACCAACCTCGAGTTCCATCACCAGAATCGGAATGAATACCATGACCGTAGTGAGCGCCGAGACGAGGACCGCGCCCCAGACCTGGTTCGCGCCTTCAAAGGCCGCATCCTTGATCGGCATCCCCGTCTGCCGAAGTCGAAAGACGTTCTCGAGCACCACGATCGCGGCATCGACGACCATGCCGACAGCGAAGGCAAATCCGGCAAGAGAGATCACGTTTATCGATCGGCCCATCCCCGCCATGGCAACAAAAGACCCAATCACCGAAATCGGGATCGCAAGAGAAACCACCAGGGTAGCACCGAAACTACGCAGAAATAGCATAAGCACGATCGCCGCGAGCGTGCCACCTACATACATATTTTGACGGACTAGCTCGATCGCCGAATGAATGTACGTGGTCTCGTCATAGACCTGGGTGAGCAGGAGTTCCTCTTGCTCGAGGAAGCCGACGTTTACTTCCTCGACGGAGGTCCTAACACCTTTCATTACCTCGATGACATTAGCGCCGGTCTCTCGGTAGACAGGCAGGGCCAAAGCTGGTTGACCCATCATGCGGATACGGGCCACCGGCTCCTTGTAATCGAAGACCACGTCCGCTACATCAGCCACTGTTACTCGGGCAACGCGGCCGGACATTTCGTCCTTTTCTGAACGCAGCACCACGTTTCGGACCGCTTCGCGCGATAGAAAGTCGCCCTCAGTACGAACGACGTAACGCCGTTTTCCTTCATCCACCGCTCCAGCCGAGATCGAGGCGTTGGCCACGCGTAGCGCGGAGACCATCTGAGGTATGGTCAGTCGATATTGGGCCAGGCTCTCAGGATCGGCCAACACCTGCATCTCGCGTTCAGCACCGCCATAGACCCGGACCTCAGACACGCCGTCAACGCGTTCCAAGCGATCCTTGATCACGTCCTTAGCGAAATCGAAATAGGTGTGAATAGCCTGATTATTAGTGCCGGTTCGTCGGAGAATCAGCCACGCGATAGCATTATCCTCAGAGCCTGCAGTGTTCAACGTCGGTTCGTCCACTTCACTGGGATAACCACCGACACGATCCAGCCTATTGGCAACTAAAAGCAGCGCTTTGTCCATGTCCTGGCCGACACCAAACTCAAGGGTCACCCGCGCGCGCCCAGTTTCGGCTCGGCTGACGATCGTCTTCAACCCCTCGACGCCCCGCAGCTCATCCTCCTGGCGGTTGACGATCTCGCGCTCCACCTCTGCTGGCGCTGCTCCCCCCCAATAAGTAGTTATCGTGATCACCGGACGGTTAACATCCGGCGTGAGTTGGATTGGGATACTCTGCAGCGCGACGCCACCGAACATCACCACCATAAGAACCCCAGCGATCACCGCAATTGGCCGCGTGATTGATATGGATATCAAACGATTCAAAAGAGTCTATCCAGAGCCGAAAGGTGTAACCAACTGCCCCGGGCGAAGGCGCTCATTGCCGCGCACGACAACTATCTCACCTGGTTTTAACCCACGTACGACCTCGAATCTATTTCCCACGGCATTACCAGTCAGGACTGGACGGATTTCCGCCTTGCCATCTATCACAACATACGCCATGGGTCGTCCCTTCGAGATCACGATCGCGTCCTTGTGGACGGTGACCACGTCCCGGGAACCTCCGATTGGGATCTCGACCATCACCGATTGATTGCCGACGATCCCGAACCCACTTTTGGGTAGGTTCGGATGGAGGCGTACACCGCGCGTGCGCGTGCGGCTGTTTTCTTCTTGGACCACCACACGAACCGACGCAGCGAGCTTACGACCGTCCTGGAGCGCTACTTCGACCATTGTCCCGGGCCTCAGCCCCAGCGTTCGGACAGCTGGAACATCGGCCTCGATTTCTAAGTCCTCATCATTTAGCAACGTGACGATCGGATCGCCCACGCGTACGAAATTGCCCGATACCGTGTGACATGCGATCACCACCCCAGGATAGGGTGCACGGATAATGGCATCGCGCAGAGCGATGTCCGAGAGATCGAGATTGGCCTTTGCTCGAAGAAGCTCGGCTTCCGCCTGGCCAACGGCGCTCCGTGCCACCTCCAAATCACGCTCAGAGTCTTCCTGGCGATCTTTGCGGAATGCAGCCGAGCCCTTAAGGGAGACAATCCGATCATAGGTTTGTCGCATCTTGGCGAGGTTGGCTTTTTCGCGGCGCATCTGAGCCTCGGCCTTGCGCAGTTCAGCGACACTAAGCGCACGAGCGCTCCCCAGTCGGTCCGCCGATAGTGATGCAAGCGTATCACCAGTCTTGACCCGGTCACCAACCCGGACGACCACCTTCGCCACCCGCTCGGCCACCCGCGCGGCGACCACACCAGATTCCGTTGCCACAAACCGGCCCGTCACCGGCATTGTCTGGGCAAATGGCTGAATAATCACTTTGTCGACAACGACCGGAGTTGGACGATTTTGGGCAAAAACCGGATCCGCCAAGCCCACGGTAAACACCGCCGTAACCAACAGGCCTAAAAGGCTTGCCGCAGCCAGTGTGGGATGGTTCAAACAGCGGCTTTGAAGGCCGTAAGAATCATGCGGCATTGCAGAGTTTTCTGTTGTTTTCCAAACGCTCACACATACTTGAACGCGCAAGGCTGTTCGAGGCATCGTCAAGATTGGATTAACATCTGACCCAATATATACCAGAAACCTTGTCTCTTAAAGCTACTGCCGATTGGGGTTGCGATGGATGATAAAGACTTCTAGCGGAAACGAGCCCTGAAATGCCTCAAATCGGTCTGCGATCCAATTGAAAACCCAACTCAAGACCCTTTTTCAAGACGAAGCGAAAACCCGACAACCAATCGCTATGCGTGCTCACTATCTTTGACAAGGCCTTTTTTGGGGAGCGAATTCGCGAATTTCTCTGAGGAGCCCTGCACCGAAACGTCAGATTTAAAGCGAATGATTCGAGGTAAGATGGATTTAGTAAGAAAGATAATGAAAACTTCGACCACGGTAAAATTATGAGGACGAGCACCGAGTATGTACTTTAATGATCTGCCCCCTATGCATTCCCAACAACAGTCAACAAGTCGAGCAAAGTAGCTTAAGCGAATTCTTGTAGATACGCTTGGGTCACTACTAGACTTGGTTGCGTTGATATCACCAAGACGCTCGGCGGCCACCATGAACGTTGAACAAACGACAACACCGTCTTCGCCCTTTCTCTATCTTCTTTCCCGCGTTGTCGCTTTTCACTCACAAGGAAATCCCGTTGCCGCCGCTCGGTACTTTCTTGAAGCCCTGGCCACAATCCATGGTCCAGACCAGCGGGATAGGCCAAATATGCGCCGAATGTACCGCGAGGCGTTAACGGTCTTGCCGGCATCGGCAGATGCCTGGATCAATCACGGTATTCTCACAAAGCACGCAAATGAAAAGACCTTTGCTTTGTGTTGCTTGAATCGGGGCCGCATCGCATCTCCAGCCTCACACGCGGCGCATTTTAATTTCGCGCTGGCCCTAGACCAATCCCAGAACCTAGAAGGCCGTCGGCCTTCAGCAAGAAGGGCTGTCGTGCTGTCCCCAGGACATGCGGCAGCCTGGTCGGTTCTTGCGAACCATCTAGCAAGGGAGCGCCCGTGTGAATCCCATGCACGGCTTCATCGACGAGCTGGGGCGATCCAGCCAAACGACGCGAACAATTGGATACGGCTCGGTAAATTTTGGTGTGACTTCGGTCGCGGCAATCTCAGCCGGCGCTGTCTTTGGCGAGCACTGGTCCTGGCGCCCGATGTTTCCGAAGCTTGGCTTCATCTCGGCCTACTATCGACCAATCTAGGTGAGACGGACAAGGCACGCCTTGCAACACTTCACGCAACCTGCATCCAACCAGCCCAATCCGGGACATGGATCATGCTTTCAAACACCTTTGCTGCCTCACAGATGCACGGTGATGCGCTCTCAAGCCTCAAACGCTCGCAGCTTCTCGATCCTGCAAACCCTATACCGGCCACCCACCGGATCCTTATTTCCGAATTCCTCAGCGATTTGACGTTCGAGCACCACGGCAACTTGCGATCGACGTTCGACAGACGATGGGGCCGCGCGCTTGCAGTTCCCAAAAGACGCTTCTGCAACGATCGGAACCCGGAGCGACGCCTCCGGATCGGTTACGTCTCTCCCGATTTTCGTGAACAGTCAGCAGCATTCTGTTTCGGACCCGCAGTCAAGAACCACAACAAGGAATTTTTTGAAATCTATTGCTATTCCGGGGTGATCTCAGGGGACCGGTACACCCGCGCATTCCGCGCAGCCGCCGATCATTGGGCGGACGTACACGCATTATCCGACGCAGGATTAGTGGAAAAGATTCAAAAAGACCAGATCGACATCCTGGTGGACCTCTCCGGGTTTCTTGGTGGCAATCGTATGACGGTCTTCGCGGCTAGACCTGCACCTATCCAGGTGACAGCATGGGGCCTTGCGTCCGGAACGGGGGCATCCTGGATCGACTATTTGTTCAACGATCCTATCGGAATACCGGCTGACGCTAGAAGTTTTGTCGGCGAACAGGTCATTGACCTACCCTGCCAAATCGGGCTTGAAGCACCGCCAAACGCGACAGACATCCTACCACCGCCCGCTGACATGAATGGTTGGATTACTTTTGGTTGCATGAACCGCATTAGCAAGGTCACCAATGACATGCTGGATTGCTGTGCTTGTATACTGAATGAAGTTACCGAATCTCGCCTCATGTTCAAGGACCGGTCCCTGTCGGACCACACCATCCGAAGGCGTTTCCAAAGGAAATTCGAAACCAATGGCATCTCCGCCCACCGCCTCGTATTCCTTGGCGCGACGCCTCGTGCCGCCCATCTCGCCACATACGGCGCGATAGACGTCGCCCTTGACTCCTTCCCCTTCGGTGGTGGGGTGACTACGCTCGAGGCTCTATGGATGGGGGTCCCCGTGGTTTGCATGCTAGGGCACAGCCAACCTTCACGCGTCGCAGGATCCATTTTAGGTGCGATTGGCCGACGGGAATGGATCGCTAATGACGTTGGGGAATATATCGGCTTAGCCGTTAAGCTGGCCAATGATCGCAAGGCACTAAGGTCCATCCGTGGTACGTTGAGGGACGAGGTTCGCCAAAGTGAAGCTGGAAACCCTGACAAATACGCGAGCGCTGTTGAGGTGGCCTATCGACGCATGTGGCGCACATGGTGCGAGAAATAATTAAAGACCCTAAATTAATTTAGGGTCCAACGCCGCCTTACACTGAACCGCACAAAAAAACATGATAGCTCGCCGTTGGAAAACCTTGTGATGGAACTAGGAACTTGCTTCCTCGATTGAGAGGATGAACCTATGACGGAGAAACTCGCCACAATTCCCTAGCCCCTGCACGGCAAGGCAGCAAAACAGCGCCGCAAGAAGCAGCAGCCCATACGGACTGCGGCGCCCTAACCATCCGGCTGGGAGTGGACTTGCCAGACGGGTTCGACGTTGAAACGCCCGCGGGAGATTGTCTTCCCGCTCAGACCGGGCCTTCGTTGTAATTCCGAAGGGTATTTTTCAGATGGCCTGCAAGTCATCGTCAAGTCACTAGCAGACGAAAAATTAGCGCTTCAGATCAACTGTATAAAAGGCCTTTAAAGTCGGGCCTGATTGTTAGTTTTATCAGTCAAAGACGTTGGGCTGTTTCAGGACCCTTGACTAGGACATAACAGTTGACCGAGAGAGATTAGATCCGAGAACCCACTCGTGTTTTCGTGATTGAAAACCCACAGACGCAGTCGCTAGGACATTGCTTGACCGGTTCTAAAATTCGTTCATACAAATCCCGTTACCCTCTAGATACGAAGCATTGATGCTAATTTTATTAATACCTGGGTAATTTTTTATGATGCCTTGCCCATCGGTTCCGCCGGATGAGATCATATTCCAAACAATGACATGGGAGCTTCGGCGATGCGATTTGGTTTCTATCTGCCAACACGGGGACCATTGGCAAACCGCCGCGGTTTGAAAGCGCTGCTCGAAACCGGTGAGGAGGCGGGTTTCTCCAGCGTGATGGTTGCGGACCACATCGTGGTGCCAACCAGCATCGAATCAGCCTATCCATATACCGTGGGCGGAAATTTTGTCAGTAAGGGCGAGTGCCTTGAGCAACTGACCTTAATGACTTTCGTCGCTGCCGCCACCGAGAAACTACGCATCGTCTCCAGTGTGATGATCGTTCCGCACCGCAACCCGGTCCATTGTGCTAAAGCGATCGCTACCGCGGATCTATTGTCCGAAGGGAGGGTCACGGTCGGCGTCGGAGTGGGCTGGATGGCTGAAGAATTCGCGGCCCTCGATGCGGCCGACTTCGCTAAACGGGGCCGAGTGACTGACGAGTACATTACGATCTGGAAAAAGCTCTGGACAGGTGACGCGGTAAGCTATGAGGGTGACTTCTACCGTTTCCAAGAACTCTACTGCCAGCCCCCGCCGGTTCAGAAGCCACATCCACCGATCTGGATCGGTGGGCACTCTAACCCCGCGCTCCGGCGGGTAGCCCGCCTGGGAGACGGGTGGCATCCGGTCGGGGCCACTGCCGCGTCGCCGCTTCCACCGTCGGAAATGGCCGTGAAGCTTGCTTTTCTGCGTGAACTGACTGAGGCTGAGGGTCGTGACTTCGATGCTTTAACTATTTCTTACAAGGCTCCGATATACGACGGCGGAAAACCACCACACGGGGAGGAGCGGCGGTTGTTTACCGGCGGAACCACGGCGGCGATCGACGACATCGCGGCCATGGCAGAGGTCGGGGTAGATGAGTTGGTGTTCGACTTCCGCGGCGAGACAATCGCGGACAGTCTCACCGCGATGCAGAGCTTCACAGAAAATGTGATGGAGAATGTGGGCAAGCAATCCTAGGGTCAAGGAGCGACAGTAATGACGCGTTTGAGTGATCACTATGGTTTCGAGATTTCGACGGCGGATCCTGTCGCGGCTAAGGCTTTCGATGACGGAGCACAGTCCTTTGTCGCTTGGCGGGCCGACGCCATCGGGCACTTGAACAAAGCGATCGAAGCCGATCCCAATTTCCCCCTGCCGCGGATCCTGAAAGCGTGGATCCTCCACTCAGCACGCACCGCCAAATTCAATGCTGCTGTTGACGCGCTGTTGGAAGAGGCAGCGCCCGCAGTGGCCGACGCGCCGGAGCGAGAGCGAGCTTTGGCCGACGCAGTTCGGATAGCCCATGAAGGTAATCTGCGAGCCGGTGTCTCGTTGCTTGAAACACATGTGGCCACCCATCCGACCGACATTCTTGCTCATCGCCTCCTACAGTTCGAGTTATTTTGGTCAGGCGAAAGCATATGGATGCGGGACATCGTTGAACGCGCCGCACCGGCCTGGACCGAAACGACACCTGATTTCGCACAATTCCAGGCCGTGCGAGCATTCTCGAACGAGGAGGCTGGGGAGTACCAGACCGCCGAACGCTGTGGGCGCGACTCTGTCGACCGCGAACCGGAAAGCGCCTGGGGTGCCCATGCGGTAGCACATGTTTTGGTCATGCAAGGACGCATTGATGACGGCGTTAACTGGCTGGAAAACCTTTGCGGCAACTGGGAGCGGGCCAACCAGATTGCTCACCACAACTGGTGGCACCTCTGCCTATTTCTTCTAGAGCGTGGCGAACACGATCGTATCCTGGAGCTCCTGGACACCCGCGTGCGAAACCCCGAATCGCCACTGGTGAAAGCAATGCCCGACGCTACCATTGATCTACAGAACGTTGCCTCGCTCCTAAAGCGCTTGGAATTGCGTGGCATTGATGTGGGCGGCCGCTGGAAAACCATCGCCAACTTTTGTGCCGAACGCGTCACGGATCATGACAATCCTTTCTCCAGTGCTCATGATGCGATCGCACTTTCCGCGGTCGGACGTCACGACCTGGTGGATGAGCTGGCTGGCAACATGCGCCGAGTAGGCATTGAAACTGGGCCGCTTGGGAACGCAACTAGGTCGCTTGGCGCGCCATTGGTCGAAGCTATGGGGGCTCATGGTGAGGGGGATCATGAGCGTGTAGTCAACCTACTTTGGCCAATCCGCCGCGAGCTCGCCCAAATCGGCGGCAGCCACGCCCAACGAGATTTATTTTTCCAGGTGTTAGTCGATTCTGCGACGCGTGCGGGCCGCGACGTACAGCTATCTGTCCTGTTGCAGGATATCTCTGGAATTGGCTTCAGAAGGGTGACGGAGCGTACCCTTTACCGCGACGCCTTGGCACGGGCAGCCTGAACACAGACCGCGATGGCCCGAAGTCTCAAGTGATTGGGGTATAGGACACCTCACGCTTGATATCGGCGCCGGAATCTTGCCGTGCGCGGAAGCGTTCCATTAGCTGGCGGTGGTTCTCGTAAGCTTCATCGCTCAGGGCAGCACCAACCCGATGTTCCGGGGTGAAATGGCCCCAACGGTCCGTGCCGCGCACTAACATTGCTGAACCCGGCGACTTTCCAATGTCGCGAACGTGGGCAGGAATGTAACTGATACCAAAACCTAGACGGCGATCGTGATGCCGATTCGGATAGGAACAATGCACCAAACGCGTGTGATGAAGAGACATCTCGCCGGCCCGAAGCGGCATAGGCTTGCCGTCCTCGTCATTAAATTCCCCGAAGATAGCCTGGCCCCGCAGGATCAGATTGTACTCACCCGGATCATCCTTATGGTGGTACTGGCCCCAAGTGTGGGAACCAGGCAGAACGTGCATACACCCTGCTTCCACCGGCGCGTCCGATAATGCGACCCAGGCGGTCACATGTAATTGCGGATCTAGAAAGAAATACGTACCGTCCTGATGCCAGAGGATGTATTGAGGAGTTCCAACGTCCTTGATCCACATAGTGGTGTGATAAACTAGGATATTTGGTCCAATAAGGTCCTCGACCGTGTCCAGCACATGTGGGTGGCGCACCAACCTGTCAGCCCAGTCAAATAAAAGGTATGACTTCGACTTCTCCGGATAGTCCAGTGTCTTGCCGGTCCGGGCCTCGAAGGCTTCAATTTCGGCGCGCGCTTCGTTAACCTCATCAGCACTCAGGACCGGCACGGGTGAGACATATCCCTGGGTTTCGTAGTGCTGGATCTCGGCATCGCTCAGGACCTTGCCCATTACCACTTTCTCTCGCGTTTTCAGAATAAAAAACGCAAGTATGCGCGGGCGACGGGAGGTGATTCAAGTGTCAACCCAGTTCGGTTCATCGGCGCGCATAAGCAAGTGATCAAATTCGGCCAGCGAGTAGAATGCCCAAGATTTGGGCGGCTTGTAGGGCTGGAGGGGGGGGCCAACGGGTTTGATTTCGTGGAATGATATGGCGATCCGGGAGCAGGCTGTATTGAGGCCCGCCACACTTTTCCCGCACACATGCGGTCTGATGTGAACAAGACCAAGACGGCAGACCATGCTCTGATCTGCGCCAACTCCCCATGCATGGTTCACATTAGGGTATTGTGTTTAACCATGTGAAACTTTTGGGATCGCTTCGCAGCCAGCTCCTGTCGGTACGCAAAACACCGTCTCCTATGACCTTGCAAACAAAAAATCTTCCGCCAAATCATACTTCCAATTGGTCATCACTTGTTCCTGAACCCTTCGAAGACCCAACTCAATACCAGAAGGACCACTAGACAGGTGATCGGAAAAAAAGCCAGGATCAGCAAGCCACTCAGCCCCGGGACGGGTGCAAGCCAGTCTAACCACCTCAGAAATTTTCCAAGCAAATCGCCCGCCAATGCTGCCGAGCCGCAGACCACGCCGAGCATGCCCGTAACCGCCGTGACGCGCATCCAATTACTTCGCGGATTGTTCGTCACGGCCCAGCACCACGTCGTGCGAGATAGATTGTTTGAGTTACGTTCCTGTCGCGCAACGGATTGAAGAAAACAACTGGCTTGGCGCGCGCCTCTTGAAAGCCGGATGCGAGCCGGGCCGTGAATTCGTCGTCCGGAGGGTCGTTTGACCAAAGTCCAAAGACACCCCCGGGCGATAGATGGGATGCCAGTCGTTCCAAACCCTCAGCCTGATAGAAAGATTCGTTACCGGGGTGCAATAGAGCTTCCGGCGAATGATCGATATCGACAAGGATCACGTCGGAAAACCGGCCTGATACTTTGGGGTCGAACCCATCGTCGGAAGCCGCGTGGTCAAAGAAGTCGCCTAGCACAAAGCGCGTCCGCGGATCTTCTGACACCACTCCACCCAGTGGGAGGATACCCATTTCATGCCATTCGAACACAGCCTCTAGCGCGTCGACCACCAAGAGAGAGCCCACCCTCGGGTCTTCCAATACTGCGCTGGCTGTGTAACCCAGACCAAGGCCGCCTAAGAGGACATTGAGAACGTCCCCATCGCACCATCCAAGGCCTAGGCGCGCTAGAGCGATCTCCGAATCCGTGAAAAGACTCGACATCAGAAACTCTTCGCCAAGTTTTATCTCGAATACATCCACGCCAAGTGCCAGTTCGCGGCGCTGCCGCAAGCTTAACTTACCAAGGTCTGTTTCTCGATAGTCCAATTCCCTGAACGTTAGGACCGCATCCCACGACCCAGGTCAGCCAAAGAGAAATTCTCTGTAGCCACCCGCCGCTACTTTCTGGCTTATATTACGGTACTTCACCGCGCCACCATAGTAGCCGAGCACTCGACGAACTTGGCGGCCCTCGACATTTTTGTTAATCCCGGTCTGCCAGGAGTCAATTTGACTAAATAGCAGTCCCTCACAGGCCTTGTTAACGGCGTCGACCCAACGATCGACAGCTTCAGCCCTGGGCTCAACGCGGGAGAACCCCCGCTCCCGCATGTGTTTAATCAATTGCGTCTGCCAGTCGACGATCTCCTCAATGTTACGCGGAATGTTACCGCGCGCAGTGTGAGGGCCCAGGATCATAAACATATTTGGAAAGCCCTCGACCAACATGCCCAGAAAAGTGCGCGGAAGCTTCTTCCAATCCTCTTTTAGACTGCGGTCTTCTGGACCACGTATGTCAATCCGGTCATATGGGCCTGTTACGCCATCAAATCCCGTAGCGTAGATCAAGATGTCGAACTCATGCAGCTGGTCGCTACAACGCACACCCCGCGACTCAATCCGATTAATCGGGGTTTCATTAATGTCCACCAGAAGCACATTATCCCGGTTGTAGACCTCATAATAGCCACTCTCGAGCGGCAAGCGCCGCGTCCCGAATCCATGATTTTTTGGAATCAATTTATCAGCGACACCGGGGTCTTTAACTCGTTGGCGGATCTTCTTAGCCATGAATGCGCTGACTAGTGCGTTAGCCTCTTCGTTAATCAGAATGTCCTTGAAGTTCCCAACCCAGATGCCGAATCCAGGCTCGGAGTAAAGTTTTTCCCAGAACGCCTCGCGCTTGTCCGGCGGAACATCCAGAGTCTTCCGGGGATCCGGATCATGAATGAAGCATGTTGCCGTCTCACGACAGCGCTCGAAGATTTGGGAATAGCTGGCTTTAATCCGAGTCTGTTCTTCGGGGCTGATCCGACTGTTGTTCAAAGGGGCCGCCCAGTTCGGATTGCGTTGGAAGACGGTTAGATGACAGACTTCCTTGGCGATCGTCTGTATAGTCTGGATCGCGGTGGCCCCTGTCCCGATGATACCGACCCGCTTGCCTTCGAGACTCAAGGGCTCACGCGGCCAGCGCGCCGTATGAAACGCCGGGCCATCGAAGCTTCCGACACCCGGAATGTTCGGCATAGTGTGCGCTGACAGGGGACCAAGCGCGGTCACTAGGAAGCTCGCTGTCGCCCGTTCGCCACTTTCAAGCGTGATGGTCCAGCAGTCGCTACCGTCGTCGAAGCGGGCCGAAGCAACGCGAGCATTGAACTGCATGTCACGTTTAAGGTCAAATTTTTCTGCGACGAAATTTAAGTACCGAAGTGTGTCTGGCTGGGCAGCGAAATGCTCGGGCCATTCCCATTCCCGCAGCACGTCTTCAGAGAATGAGTACCCGTAGGACCAACTCTCAGAATCAAACCGCGCGCCCGGGTAGCGGTTCCAATACCACGTGCCGCCCACGTCCGAACCGGCCTCAAACACTAGGGTTCTGAGTCCGAGTTCGCGAAGCCGATAAAGCTGATATATCCCAGACACTCCAGCGCCAATGACGATGGCATCATATGTCGCGGGTCCCGTTCCTGTCGCGAGAAACGATTTGGTTTCCTGCACCACCATATCAGAAAGCTAGGGTCTCCGGTTGCAAACCTCAAACCACGACGACAAGCTCCATGCCAAGATCACCGTCGTGATCAAAAGACTTTGACTTTTCAGCTCATATCTTTGCTCAATTTTTGGGTCAAAAATCGCGTCTACCCAAATGATGGAGCACGCAGCAATAGTGTCTCAATGTCCGGACTTTCGATCACCGGATAAAATCCGCATGTTTGACGCCGCACAACGTGTATTCATCTGGACACCTCCCTTATTCTGTTACGCGGGCCGATCGCATCGCGATATCGGTCACCAACTCTCGTATGCGCGGTCACAAGAAGTTTTTGATTCTTAACCTTGTGTTCAATCATAGAAAGACGCTCTTTGGCTGTATTTGATATAATCTTGGACCAATCGTTACTGGGTTCCTGCAGACCCGGTTGCAGGACAACCGGGTCTGCAGCACGATTAGGTCGCGGCGTCCGTTTCGTTTGGTGAATGCGGAACGGTGTATGGAGAGCTATGAAACGATCCGAGGTTCTAATGCTGGCTGCGTTTAATCAGAGGATTAACCCATCAGCATGAGCAAGCTTTACATACTGGTCGAGGAGTCGTTCCGGGAACTTCGGGCGCGTGCCCACATCACGACCGCTGCCCTAGCGCGAAACCTCGAAGTCGTCATCGGACAGCAATGGTGGTTCGCCAGGAACTTCGCTAGTTTGTCACCCGGCGTCGTTTTCCTGAAAGGGAATAACTCGGTCCAGGCAAACCTGATGACAAGTGCACGCGCGGCGGGCCACCGAGTTCTTTCGATCGAGGAGGAGGCTTTCGGTCTCAAGGGCGAAGACGTGTTCCTAACTTTATTCGATCCGAGGATTGAAACGAATTGCGACCGCTTTCTAGCGCAGGGAATAAATCAAAGAGACACACTTATCTCGCGGTTTCCAGAAATGTGGGACAGGGTTAGCATTGTTGGAAATCCCAGATCGGAAGCCCTGATTTCCGCCGCAAGCTCAGGCATTACGGGTCCGGCGCAGGAGTTTCTGAGCCGCTATGGCCCGTATGTATTGGTTAACACAAACTATGCGTCCATCAATCCATTCGATTTCGATGCGTTCGCCTACTACCGTCGCTGCGTGGGTGTGGGTGTGCTGGCTCCCGGTGATCCCGACGAGATGGAACTTTTTCACACACAGTGTGTTTGGGAGCGAGACAATCTGCGCGAGATTGTCCGATTTCTGAATATGATTTCGGAATTCCGGCCCGACATTCCCGTAATCCTGCGGCCCCACCCATCTGAGAACCCAAGGCCTTGGATCGACATGGCCCGGGATCTGTCGTCAGTGTACATAGTTTCCGACAATGACCATTTGTACTGGACGTTGTCCTGCTCCGTATTGGTCCACAGCGGATCAACTACAGGGCTCGAGGCGTGCTTGCTCGGGCGTGAAGCAATCAACCTCCGGCCAGGCAAATCAGCCTGGCACGATAGATTCGTTTCGTCGATCGTAAACAAAAATGCTGAAACTGCGCGCCAAGCATTGGAATTTGTTGAACAAATTTACCAACGACCTACCATTACCTCGACCCCACAAGATCGGATAAAGGCGCTACAGCCCTATCTCCAGACAGAGATGGACAGTTCGCCGTCTGAGTTAATCGTCGATTCTGTGTTGGACATCATGCCTATCGGAAGCGCCCGCGCGCTGGAACCCGGTCCCTTCACAAACCCGTACAACTCATCACGCCAACGCGACAAGGCATTCGTCTCGACGGAAACTTTTCGGGCGTTACTTCGAGAGGCCACTAAAACTAGGTCAAGCCAGAATTTTTCAATCACCGACCTAGGTCCTGCAGTGTGGCATGTAACGAACATAACTCGGACACATATGTCATGACCGCCCCCACCATGCTTGACACTTTCGTCCATGACCACTGGGAGGCGGCTCAACAGGCCATGAAAGGCAAACGGCCTGATGCTCTTAACCATGCCCAGGCGGTTGCGGTTGCAACACCAGAATCGGCCCGATCCCTTATGCTATGTGGAATGTGTTTCGCGCCCCTGGGGCTACCCGAAACAGCGCTCGCCCTCCTAAGGCGTGCATCCATGGTGGACCCTTCTGATGTTTTGGTGAAAGTAAGGTTATCCGAGGCACTTTACGCAGTCGGCCAGTTCGCCGAGTCAGAGATCGCCATTCGTGCAGCTTTTCGCGGGGGTAGAGGGTTAGGCGAAGACCTTTTCCTTCTGGCGCGAATCCTTTGGGCCCAGGGAAAAATCAGTGAGTCTAAGGCTATACTCGCAGAGTTGGTTTCTCGGAATTCAAACCTGGATTGGAAACGTCGCATACTAGAATACACCGCGGAGCCGAGCGATTTTGGCTTGGATCATTTCTCCGAATCCACACGACAGCCGTGAGCATTTACCTTTCGCATCACTTGTGGTGATCATCGCCTAGGAGAAACTCATAGGAGCGACAAAATGACCCCAAGCAGCGGCGAACGCGATGTAATATTTAAGACTTTCGGTCGCGCGTTCTTCAAGCAAAACCTGGACCTCATGTACACGGCGGTGACACCGGACTTCACTTGGACCATCCAGGATGGTGACACTGTCCGTGTTCTCGATTCGCGGGAAAGGATTGCGGCGTTTTTCGATGAACGACGTGGCCGCTTCAAAAATGTCCGCTTCGAGGACGTAGTGTTTCACCACGCGCCCGACGCTACCTTCATGACGTACCGAATGTCCGGAACCGAAGCCGCGTCGGGGAAGACCTTCGCGCGCGTTGGGATCGAACGGTACACATTTCGCGATGGCATGCTAACAGAGAAAGATGTCTATAGCAGACCCATATAGATTGGTTCGACTATTAGTGGATATCCACAGTTGGATCCAAATGAAGTACCGACCGATTAGTGGAACTGGTGTGGATCCAGGCCTAGTGTGCGAAGTTATATATCTTGCCTACCAAACCAAGAGAGCGATTACGGTCCGAATCTCCGCTCGTCTGGATTAAAGCAATCGGACTGAATACACTCTGTGCGCAGAGTTAACACGCCGGAGTTCTATTCGGTGTCCCAACGCCCGCACGTCACGCGTCAGTATGTACTTAAAGTCCTCTAAAATGGGTTTGCGCTGCATGATGCTGAACGCCTCAGTGAAGCTTGGCCCAATACCGGCAAATTCTCGGCATCGTTCCGGATCACCCCGAGACCCTTGACCTCATGGGCGTTCCATTGCACCAATCCGGGCGTATCACCTAGGCCGTCGAACTGCGTCGTCGGGCCGTAAAAGCAAAACCCGACTCCCCGGATTCCAAAACCATCTAGGCGCCTGCCTTCTGGCGCTGAAAGAGGATGCGGAAGCGATTAAGTTTTTCCAAGCAGCGTTGTAAGCGCAACCTAACATGCTGTAACCAGCCCTCAACATAGCTCAGGCTTTGCTTCGGGCCGGTCGACACCAAGGAGCTGAGAAACCTGCGCGAATAGCGTTCGAAAAAACATCCGGCAATCCAGACGCCGGACGAGTCCTGTCCTTGGTATTGCGCTACTCAACACGCACGGAAGACGCGGTCGCAGTTCTTGATCGGTGCAGCTCATCGTCGCCAATTGATGCCCGATTTCATATAGAACAGGCTCGGGCTTTACCCGACCTTGGCCTTGTCAACCAAGCGGAATGCGCTTCCTTGCGGGTAGCCGTCCTCCAACCCACCATGTCCGAGGCCTATGTTCGTCTTAGTTGTAGTGAAAGGCCGCACAATTCGTTGCGTCGCGCGCTATGCATCACGCCGCTAGACGATCGCTTTTTGGAGGTTGCTCGCCTCACGCTTGAACGACCTCTGGGAAACAAGCCGCGGTTCGCGCAGTCCTTCTTGCTCCAGAAAAGTTGCCGGGCCACATCAACTTCACAAGTTGTGCGATACGAATTTCACGATACGCATTGTCCCGTAATGCCAGACTGCGCGCGCTAATGATCGACGATGCGCTTGATTCGGTGGCCATCGTCGCGTCCGAAAGCGCTTTCGCGATCGGTGATACAGCTCGGGGTTGGTCTCTCTGCGAGAGACGAGCCGGCCTACCAGATGGTCCGCCACCAGCTTGGGATCGAGGCGCCCCACCCAGCGGACCAGTTCTAGTCTGTTCTGAACAAGGTGTCGGAGACGAGTTCATTTTCTTAAGCTGCCTTCCAGATCTTCTCCACACGGTCCCCGATGTAATTGTCGAATGTGATACTCGCAACGTTGCGCTGTCCCAGCGAAGCTTTCCAGCCTCGCAATTCGTCGCCCGCACAACTACCGAGACTGGTTGGGGTTGTTGCGCCTGGAACTACCATTACCTGGTCGCCGAGAGGGGCCCTTCTGCGCATTTACTGTCCGGTAGCCTTCCCGGCCTATTGGGAGTCGGTCTTGCCCGTCCTGCGTTGTAGGGTAGCTACCTCCTTCCGGAGGCGAACGAGATTTCCCGGTGCCAAGATTCGCTAAACGGGCTGGGGGACGGTCTGATGGTTGGTCTGTGCTGGCGATCGGGTCTAGTCACCACCCACCGTTCGGAGTTCTATTTCTCGCCCGAGCTGATTCTGCGAGCAATCGCCAACGCGACGATTTGGAACGCCTCGCAGCGCTGATCGCTTGTCTTGACATTGTGGTCACGGTGGATACCTCAATCTGCACAGTGGCAGCCGCGAGTGGCATTCCCACGATCCGACTGGAAGCGAGTTACATGACACTAACCAGTGGGCGAGATGCCTTTTTCAAGAACGTTTTCCCGTGCCGGGATATAGACTGTGCATTCGACCGAACCGAGGCACTGCGGCGCGCCTCAGAGAAATACCGGGAATGGGCCGATCGGATCCAATTTTCCTCATAGTTCGAGTGTTTGCCAATATGTCCCATGGTGACAGCCCCGCTTTCGTATCCCGCACAATCCGTTGGGGGAATACTGTTCTGTCGCGCCCTCTGCTGCCTTACACATGACGGACTGGAAGTAAGCCACTACTGGCCCCCTCTCAATGCGCGAGACGCACGATTATGGCGATAGATACACCTGGACAGAGAGATGCGTTGGAGACCCCCTCATTCCGAGAGGCTCTCTTCACTTGGGGGCGGATCGGCTTTCTATCCTTTGGTGGACCGACAGGGCAGATAGCTTTGCTCCATAGGGTTGTGGTCGAAGAGAAAAAATGGCTCAACGAGCAACAGTTCCTCAACGCCTTGAGTTTTTGCATGCTGCTACCAGGTCCAGAAGCGATGCAGATCGCAACATATGCTGGTTGGCGACTGCACGGCATCGCCGGCGGTTTGGCAGCAGGTCTCACTTTCGTGCTTCCCGGAGCTGCTATAGTCCTAGCGCTAGCAATGATCTGCGCCACTTTTGGCGACGTCCCTGTGATCAAGGCGATTTTCCGCGGAATTCAGGCCGCTGTCATCGTAATCGTCATAGAGGCACTTCTTAGGATCTCGAACCGGGCCCTCGCTAGGCCCAAGCACTGGGGGATTGCGTCCGCGTCCTTTATAATGATCTTCTTCCTAGCGCTACCGTTTCCGGTGATAATCCTGCTAGCCGCCCTCTATGGTTACATCACGAGTTCGAAGGATACCGTCTACGACGACACCGTGGCGACACATACCCGACCTGCCGACACCTTGCGCACCATTCTGACCTGGCTCGCAATTTGGATTGTCCCGCTCGTTGTCCTGGCCCTCTTTTTGGGGTCCACATCAATCTTCACTCAGCTTGCCTGGTTTTTCTCCAAGCTCGCTTTAGTCACTTTCGGTGGCGCCTACGCGGTGCTCGCTTACATGACCCAGGACGTGGTGACCGCCTATGGCTGGCTCGACGCCGGGCAAATGATGGAGGGTCTCGGGCTCGCCGAGACCACGCCAGGACCATTGATACTGGTCACCGAGTTTGTTGGCTACCTAGCAGCCTACCAGTCCAACCCAAAGACCCCCTTGCTTGCTGGGCTCGCCGGTGCCGCCATCACGCTCTGGGCAACCTTCGCGCCCTGCTTTCTCTGGGTCTTTGCGGGCGCGCCGTATATTGAATGGATCAACGCGCGGCCGCGTCTTAAGGGAGCGATGACGGCGATCACCGCGGCCGTCGTAGGTGTGATCCTAAATCTCGCCATTTGGTTTGGGCTCCATGTCTTCTTCCGTTCGGTCGAGCAAGTCGAAGTCTGGCCATTGCAACTCTGGGTGCCAGATCCTGCGACGCTCGACTGGAGGGTCGTGTTCCTAGCGGCGATAAGCGGGTTTCTGCTTCTCCGCCTGCATTGGGGCATACCAAAGGTCCTTGTGGTCGCATCCGCGCTGGCATTGGGATTACATTTCGCTTTTAGTTAATCGCTAGCCGCTACAAACCGGCGCAGATCCTTAGCTACCTCATCAATCACGGGGCGCCAATCTCCGGGAGTTTCTTGGCGAAAGAGCTTGGTTCTTGGATACCAGAGCGCCACATCGTGGTCCTCGAACCAGACCCAAGGTAAACCCGGCCCCTTGGGCAGCATGACCCAGGTCTCAACACCAAGGGCCCCTGCGACGTGGACCGTAGTGTTCGAGATACTAATCACAAGATCCAGGCCGGCGACGAAATCGGCGAACCCTTCGATGTCCGCAATTTGATCGACACTATCCGGTCGATCGATGGTAACGCCAAAACAATCCTCGGCAATCCCGCGTTCCACATTAGTGTTGCCATATTGCAGATCGACAAAGCGCGCACCCTCGATACGAAGAATTGGGCCGAGTTGCTCTAATGCCAGCGACTGGTGGATCCCTACCAACGGATTAGTACTATGCCAAGATAGCCCGACGCGAAGGAGCCCGCGTGACATGGCGCCCAACGACATGCTCGTGGAAGGTCTGAGGTAAGCCCGGGGTTTAGGAAATTCCTTGAATTGGCGACGCAAGTGGCGTCCAACGTATTCTAGTGGATAGCAGCAGCGGACATCCGAAAGGTCCGCCGGTGGCCTACCCGCCCCATCCCAGGCGATAATATCGAGATAAGGAAACGACCGTGCAAAGAGCTGGTGGACCCGGGGACTGCTTAGAAAAAGTAGGCTGCCCGCGAGCGCATAGACGTCAGGCAACATCGAGGCGAACATGATCTCCTCACCGATCTTCTCCTCGCACCAGACTAGCAGTCGTCCTCCATGCACGGCCCCACCATCCCAAACTGGCAGAGAAAAACCCCGGTTCATCGGCGGAAAACCTTGACGGCGCCAGTCATGTTCCAACGTGCACCAACCCTTCTCCAGATCTCCAGTCAATAACAAGTTGCGACCTAGATTCATCCGAGCTTCACTATCTTCCGGGTCCACCAGCACGGCACGTCCAAATCCGTTGACTGCGTTATTTAAGTGGTTTTGGCGTTTGGCCACGATGGCGAAGTTGATCCAGCCATGCCTATCACCCGGGGTGACGACCAGACACCGCCGCTGGGGGCCGACAGTTTCGCTTAAACGGCCCTGATCCGTGAGTAACCGTGTGAGGTTGTTCCAACCCGCGGCGTAATCCGGTTTGGCGCGTACCGCTCGCCAGGCCGCTGCCACAGCAAGAGAGGTTTTTGAGTTGTCAGTGTAAAGATTCGCGAGATTGTTCCAAGCCTGAGCGTTGGACGGTTCGGCCAGCAGCGCTCGCCTATATGCGTCCCGGCCCGCAGCGTGATCCCCGGCACGCCGGTATAGAAGCCCGATTGTTAGGTGAGTTTCCGATATGACTCGGATTGCAGTCATCCGATTAGCTGCTACCACTGCCCGAGCAAGAGGTATCGACGGATTGTCAAGCAGGCCAGCCCGAACCTGGGCGAATCCCATGCCGTACCAAACCAAAGAATTCCCGGGTCGGTCTATGCAGGCTTTTTTAAACGCACTGCGAGCTTCCTCGAATCTTCCCGACTCCAGCATGCTGAAACCTTCGCCGGTCGCGTACGCAAATATTTCGTTCATATGCCGCGTCAGTAGGTTGCACCGCAAGCCTAACGCAATTTGGCTGTGCGGGTCAGCCCAAGATCGCGGACCTCAGGATGCGAGTGGTCCCTTCAGTACACCGCCTGGGCGTGCGCCGGTTGATTGGCCATCTTCCAGCGTGACCGCACCGTTGACGATGGTGGCCGATATACCCTCGGCCTTCTGCACCAGCCGTCGAGCGTCACCAGGCAAGTCAGTCTCCACCGTTGGAAGCGCCGGTTGCACTTTGTCTTCGTCGAAGACCACCATGTCCGCGGCCATGCCTGTCCTGATCAACCCCCGGTCGTTGAACTCCCAGGCGGAGGCGTTATCGAAGGTTAGCATGCGCACCGCCTCCTCCAATGTGAAGGCTTGCTGCTCGCGCACCCAATAGCTCAGCATATGAGTCTGTAACGACGAGCCCATTTCCTGGCAGACATGAGCGCCTGAATCGGAGAAGGTTGCAAGCGTGCGCGGGTGGCGAAGCATACCCAGCACATCGCCGGGCTTTTCGTTGACCAAAGGTTGGACAAAGATCTGGTTCTCGTTGTCTAGGATCAGATCCATCATCACTTCGACTGGGTTCTGGTTACGGGCCTGTGCGAGGTCATCAACGCTTGGATCGTCCCACTTAACGCCCTGCATGGCGAAAAGATTAGCATAGTCCGGCTTTCTCGGATCCGTGGTCGCCGCGCCGCCGCCTTGGAACTCAGTGCCTTTGGGCTTCATCCCGGCCTCCTCAGCCACCAGGGCCGCGCGAATTTCCGGGTCTTTAAAACGAGCTTTTTGCTCATCAAATGAGAGTTCCCGTATTTCTTTCCAACGCGGTAAAACATCAAAGGGCAGATAGGACTTGAATGAAAAGATCGCGTTAATCGACCGCGTTGTGGACTGGCCATAGGGGCGCGCGCCTGCCGCCGCTGCCTCGTCCATCCAGTCGAGTTGGTACTGCCAGGGGTTCGGCGCATCTCCTTGAGTGGTTGAGAGCGTACCGAACATGACAGGCCGACCACTGGATACCGCTATCTCCCGCAACTCGTCCATGAAGGCGCGCTGAGCCGCTCCGCCCGAAACGTCCGGGCCAATTTGAAATATACCAGTATCAAGCTCCGCCATAGCATGGACCAAATATGCGATCTCGCGCCAATTTGCGATGCGACTTGCCACGGGGCCACCATCCGGACGAATATGTGTGGTCGCCCGGGAGGTCGAGAGGCCGATGGCTCCGGCCTTGAGCGCGTCCTGAACAGTGGCCGCCATGAATTTCATATCGTCCTCGGTTGCTTCCTCGTTCAGTGCACGTTCGCCCATGGCATACATGCGCAAGGCTGAGTGGCCGATATAGGAGGCATAATTGATAGCCTTGGGCAGAGCCTGGACGGTAGCCAGATACTCAGGGAAGGTCTCCCAGCTCCAGTCAATTCCGGCGGCCATGGCCTCGGTCGGGATGTCTTCGACCGCCTCCAGGCATTTGGTGAACCATTCCCTGTCGTCGGCCTTGCACGGTGCCAACGCGAAACCACAATTGCCCATAACCACGCTGGTGACCCCATGCCAGCATGAGCAGCTACCAATCGGATCCCAGGCTACCTGAGCATCCATGTGTGTGTGCCCGTCGATGAAACCAGGTGCTACGATCTGGCCCTCGGCGTCGATCTGCTGTTCCGCTGGAGCCCGGATCCGTCCAATCTCGGTGATCTTTCCAGCCTCAACGCCAACATCGGCGCGATACCGCGCCATGCCAGAGCCATCCACCACCGTCCCGTTCTTGATCACCAAATCGAATGCCATGTGCCCGCTCCCCTGATCATTCGCATTGCGCGAGTTTGGTCCTTGATCTGTCGAAAATCCATCGGGCTTAAATTTTAATTTGTCGAAATCAGAAAGCCGATCCAGGCACCTCAACTATGGGATAGAGGTGTTTGCTCGCTAGAAGGCCATCTATTTTAAGATCGCTCTTCCGATGAAAAGGCCCAAAATCCAGCCGATCACCTTCACTGAATTTCGGAATCTTGGCGTAAAGTTTCCGTCACTCCCGGATCAGTCATTGCCGCAGGTGCGACTATAGGCTGAAATCCATAACCCACTTCGAAAGGGCATACATCATGCGATTGCAAGGCAAGACTGCGCTAGTCACAGGCGCGGGTGGCGGGATCGGCGGTGCCATCGCGCGGCAATTCGCGGGCGAGGGCGCTTCATTGATGTGCACCGACATCGATATTGTGGCTTCTGAAGCAACGGTTAGGGCAATCACCGCGGCTGGTGGTACTGCCGTTGCGATGAAGGCAGATGTTGGTATCCCGGCGGATTGCGAAGCCCAGGTCGAGGAGACCGTGCGACAGTTCAAGCGAATCGACATTGTGGTCAACAATGCGGGTATTAGCCTGCATAAGCTCGCCCCGGAGGTAAATCTGGACGAGTGGGAGCGAATTCTTCGTGTCAACCTAACGGGTTCATTCCTAACCGCGCAGGCGGCGGCGCGACACATGGTAAACCAGGGGGGTGGGGCGAATTATTCAGCTCGGCTCAATATCCGGTCAACGAGCCAACATGGGTGGTCTAATCTATGGCGCGTCTAAGGCTGCCGTAATGCACGTTTGCAAGGGTTTAGCGGTCGAATTGTCGGACAAAGGCATAATGGTTAACGCCATTGCACCGGGGCCGATTGAAACTGGTATCTCCCAGCACGGCCCGTCGCGCAAGCAGAACTACCTCTCACGCATCCCAACCGGCAGTTATGGGACCGTCGAAGCGATTGCAGCCGCGGCTCTTTTCCTCGCCTCAGACGACTGCCAATGGGTGACTGGAGCGATACTCAATGTTGACGGCGGTTATAACGCGGCTGGGCTGGCCTATGATCCCATGGAGATCTCGGATTGAAAGTCATTAAAGTCGCAAATAAGGACATCAGCGATCAAGAATTTTGCCGCCATCAATCCTACGAAAATAGCCCCTAATTCGTAATTTTCCATCCCGACTCATACATCATTATTAAATAGTTAACGGATTATGTAATTAGTACGCAAGGGCCCAATCGGACGAACTACAACGGAACAGGAGGCGGTGATCAACCGGTGGATTGAGCCAACCTTGTTGGAAACATACCGTCGACGAATAGGAGTTGAATCGAGGCTAAGTAATCGCTTAGGCACGGCCTCGCAGCTGTTGATTAGTTGCGATGCTAGTCTGTAAAGTGAATCGATGCGATAGCCTTTTCCAGCATATCCAGCCTCTCGATTTTAATATTGCCGGTCGAATTCGCGCTTCGATTGCTCGAGCAGAGATCATCACTGTAAAGAAAGTCTTTAGGATGGCCCGCTGACGCTAGCGTCAGCAAAACTCGCCATACCGGAATGGCATGCGACAGCGGCTTTAAGAATTCCCAGTGCTAACGTCGCGCCGGAGCCCTCACCTAACCGCATATTGAAGTCCAACAGCGGGCGCTTTTTGATTCGGTCCAACAGCCGGCGGTGCCCCGGCTCCACAGACAGATGGGCGACGGTGCAGTGATCCAGTGCACCTGGATGCAACACGTGAAGAACTGCCGCCGCTGCCGAACAGGCAAAACCATCGAGTAGTACTGGCGTTCGAGCCATCCGGGCCGCCAGAACTGCGCCCGCGATCGCCGCCAACTCAAGCCCACCAAGTGCTGCCAATATCGCTAGCGGATCACCAGCCCTATCCGCATGATACGAGACACCAGTGGCCACTGTGTTGATCTTACCTTTCAGAGCTTCACCGGATACCCCAGTCCCAGTCCCGGTCCATTCTTCGGCCTCGCCGCCGAACAACGCCAGGCAGAGCGCCGCGGCTGATGTCGTATTGCCGATCCCCATTTCACCGAGGCACAGCACGTCGAGGCCCGGTTCGACCGCCATCATCCCGTATGCCATCGCCCGCGAGCATTCCTCCTCTTCCATTGCTGCAGCCTGGGTGAAGTCACGGGTCGGTTCCTCCAGTGCTAATTCATAGACCCGGAGATCAGCGTCAAAAGTGTGGCACAATTGATTCACTGCAGCTCCTCCAGCGATAAAATTCCGCACCATCTGCTCGGTAACGGCTCCGGGATAGGCCGATACGCCGCGGGCCGTGACGCCGTGGTTTCCCGCGAAAACAGCGGTTCTTGGATGTTCTACCCTTGGCGGGTGGCGCCCCTGCCATGCCGCGAGCCAGTGGCTCAACTCCTCCAGTCGCCCTAGCGCGCCATTCGGTTTGATAAGGACAGCCTCGCGTTCGACCGCTGCCCTCGCCGCGTCCAGATCTGGTCCCGGAAGCTCAGCGGTGAGCGCGCGAATTTCTTCAAAGGATGCTATGTCACCGCTGGATGAGCTATCGGCCATTCTGGTCTCACCACATGTGCTTTGATCAAGGACGGGTAATTGCCAATCTTTCGGATTCCCTATACGCCCCTTGTGATCCCTTGAAAACCCTGCGCTAAAGGCCATGACCAATCACAATACATCGCCTCGCCGCCCTTGGTGGTGGACCGACCTACTGCTGGCTACGATTTTCCTGACCCGTCTCCCGTTGCCTCGAGTGGAAATGGGAGACCGAACAATAATGGAAACCGCCTGGAGCTTCCCATTCGTGGGGCTCGTGGTCGGAGCCGGGGCGGCGATTATTCTCTGGCTGGCGATAGCGGTAGGTCTTCCTGCACCTGTGGCGGCCCTACTCGCAATCACCGCATCGGTCGCCTTGACCGGTGCCTTGCATGAGGATGGACTGGCTGATGTAGCCGACGGGTTCGGCGGCGGACATGACGCTGAAGGCAAGATTGCGATCATGCGTGACAGCCGGATCGGCACCTATGGTGTAATAGCTCTTGTTACCATCACCGGATTGAAAGTCGCCGCGATCACGTCCCTCGTCGAATCTGGAGAACTGATCGTTCCGGCCCTTTCGTTCGTGGTTGCCCATTCTGGGGGAAGAGCCCTGATGGTTTTCATTGCCGGCTGGCTTAATCCCGCAACTGACACCGGCATCGGGCACACAGCCGGCAGGCCAAGCACCAGAACGGTATGGTCATCATTGGCCATCGCATTGGTTCTATGCCTACTCCTGCTGCCCATAACTGGCTTTATTGCGAGTGTGTTTGCTGGGGTAATTGCTACAACCGCGCTAGGCGTGCTAGCGCAGCGGCAAATAGGGGGTTATACCGGGGACGTTCTCGGAGCCACGGAACAGGTGGCCGAGACTGCCATCCTACTTGCACTTGCCGCCACGGCTGCTGGGAGTGAGTAGAACAGCTATATTGTTGAGGCTCTTATGATCGAGACCCGCTGGCACATCGTCCGCCATGCCCCCGTCAACAACCCAGAAGGCAAGATCTACGGCGCCTCGGACAAACCCGCCGACACTTCAGATCGTATCGCCTTCGAGGCGCTCGCCCGGCGTTTACCCAAAGATGCCGTATCGGTGGTAAGCCATCTTCGACGCACCCATCAAACGCTAGACGCTATCCGAGACGCTGGCCTGCCGATCCGGGACCCTGTGATTGAAAAGCGCTTGGGAGAGCAGGATTTCGGTGACTGGGTAGGCCTCACCTATGACGAGCTGCGCAAGCGCTACGGAGGCGCTTACAACCGGTTCTGGCTGTCCCCAGTCAGCGAAAGGGCGCCCAACGGTGAAAGTTTCATCGATTTAGTGGGACGGGTACGCTGCGCAATAGAGGGTCTCACCAACCGGTTTGCAGGCCATGACATTATTTGCGTCGCCCATGGCGGCACAATTCGTGCGACGCTGGCGATCGCGCTGGGTATTGAACCCAACAATGCTATACCATTCGCGACCGAGAACCTCTCGACCACGCTTATTGACTATCTGCATCCCGAACCTGGGTTCGGCGGCGGCTGGCGGGTCCGGGGAACCAATATACCTGCACGTTAGGGCGTTTTGCATGCTACCAATGACGATACCCCGCACGGGCCCTCACCGGAAAGCCAAGCTAGTGCGTCTTCTACCAGATTGGTTCGGGTCCCAGGTCCTGGCTTTCCTCGGCGAACCATCAAAAGAGGAAGGTCCCGTGCCCGAGTCGCGTTGACAAGGGGGCGCAGACGTTCGCATCCGGTCGCCCGCATCACCACCATTCCGATATCGTGTCGATCTAGGAGGCAACCCTCTCCCGGCTCGCTGCGGGCTCCGCGGTCGAATTCTACCGCGGCAGCATGGGTCTTCGTTTGAGACATGATCGCCGGACCCTCAAGTCGCACCACGCATTCAAGTTCAGAGTGCTCGAGGAAGCCTTTGCACTCGGGCTCGGGAAGAGCCAGAAGCAGTTTTTTCGCAACATCGGGCGCAGCTTTTATGGCGGCCGGGATGTTGGCCACTTCTATCCATCGGTCCATGGGATGCCGTCGCCAAAGCGAACGCTGTAACACCAAACAAGGGATGCCCGCCTGTCCGGCTGCAGCGTGGCAAATCATACCCATCGACAAATCGAACGGGTCACTCGCGTCGATAATCGCCTCGACCCTGTACCGGCGAAAGATGTCCTTAAGATCGGAAGTCGTTCGGGGGCGCCCCAATTGAATCACCTGGGCAGCACCGAAGGGTGGCTTAGCCTCGCCCCCCAACAATACCACGTGGGTCACGAGGCTGTTCGCAAAATGCGCTTCAATGGCGCACAATAGTGGCCCGGCAAGGTCGTTGCCGGCCAATACCAAGATCGTAGATACTCCGGATCGTGTAACTTGAAAACTATCGGTAGCGTGGATAACCATGTGCAATTCTAACGGTCGCCCTCGGGTCGGAACAAGCTTTGCGCGACAAGTGGCGGTGTAAATCTTTTTTGCGGGGCTGTCTTCACCTCTGAGAAGACGTAATAGAAACTTTGTAAACAGTCGGCCAAATCATGTCGAACCGAACATTCGCCCTTTTTTTCAGTGCGCTCGCATTGATGTTCATCCTGTTCGCCGGAACCGGAATTTGGATGGTCAGTCAATCAAAAAAAGCGGGCGAAGCGTCCCTGATTGGCGGGCCGTTTGAACTAACCGATCATACCGGTCGCACGGTGACCGAAGCAGACTTTGCCGGTACTCACAAGTTAGTCTATTTCGGCTACACCTTCTGTCCTGACATCTGTCCGAGTGGCCTAACCACGATCAGCACCGCCCTTGACTTGCTTGGTGAGCATGCCAAACAAGTCAAACCACTTTTCATCACCGTCGACCCGAAACGCGACACGGTCAGCGCCCTCGCCAGCTATTACGAGCACTTTCACCCTAGTTTCAGTAATCTGACTGGCACGCCGGAACAAGTCGCCTTGGTGGCCCAGGCGTACCGGGTTTTCTATCGCAAGACCAACAGCGGGGATACAACCGACTATCTGATGGATCATTCCACGGTGACATATTTGATGGCACCAGATGGAGAATACATCACCCATTTCGGACATGATGTCACGCCGGAGCGTCTCGCTGCGGCGATCCTAAATGTGTTTTGAGTTTCCCAGAAATAAAGGTCAGGAGGCAGGATTGAGCGAGAGATCCACGCTTCGCGGTCGGGTCATGCGGGTACCGATGTTCGATGGGCTGTTGCCCGATCATGGACCCATACACCTAGTAGCCGAGGATGGTGATCAGTACTTGCTGATCGCACGGCCCTCCGATACACCTGGTCATGTCGAGGAAATTGCTGCTGGCGACGCTTCCCATTTCGAGCGTTACCTCAATTCTGACATCTCTATTCGGGGGAATGTCTTAGGCACGGTAATCTGGCAGGCTGAGATAATCGCCGACAGACTCTGAACCCCTCAGTCGCGTCCCAGCGCAATCCGGCCAATCCGCTCACGCGCAATCACCATCTTCTGAATCTGGGCGGTGCCATCACCAATCTGCAGCCCCAGAACGTCCCGAAGGCGCTGCTGGTGCGGAGTGTCCTTACCATAACCCAAGTGGCCATGCGCCAAAAGGCAGTGGTGGATCACGTCGAAGGCTACCTTGGGTGCCCACCATTTCACCATTGCCGCCTCCGCGGTATGAGGCAGACCACGGTCACGCAGCCAAAGTGTCTTGTACGACAGCAACCTAGCGGCCTCGAGCATAGTCTCCGCCTCCGCAAGTGGGAATGTCACACCCTGATAGGCCGCGATTGGCTTACCGAAGGCCTCACGCTCCTGGACATATTTCCAGCTTTCCTCGAGTGATGCGCGCGCCGCGCCAAGAACCATCAACCCAATCAACGCACGTGAGTAATCAAAGCCGTCCATGACTTGATAGAAACCAGCGCCCTCGGCGCCGATACGTGCGGAATCTTCCACTCGCACGTTGTCGAAAAAGAGGGATCCCCGCCCAACAATTCGGGAACCGAGATCGTTGTACGCCGTTCGCGACAAGCCCGGCGTGGCGCAGTCGATCAGGAAGGCGGACACTCCGCGTGCACGGTCCTCAGGCTTGCCGCTCCTTGCGAAGACTAGCGCCTGATCGGCCTGGTCGGCGATAGAGATCGAAGTTTTCTCTCCATTGAGTATATAACCCTTATTGGTCCGACTGGCCCTGAGTTGCAGGTTCGCCGCATCCGACCCGCCGTTGGGTTCGGTTAGCGCGAGAGCGAGTAACATCTCGCCCGCGCGCGCATCCGAGACCACGCGGCGAGCTAGATCAAAATCTGCATGCTCTACGAGAATAGCACCAACCAAGCCCGTAAGAAGTGGGACATAGGCGATGTTCATGTCGCCATGGCTGATCGCTTCGATGATCACGCCGGCCGTGACGCTATCGACACCCGTGCCGCCAAAATTCTCCGGAAGTTCCGGCGCAATCAAGCCAAGCGCTCCCAACTCCCGGACAATATCCCGATCCATCGCACCCCCTGCGTCCCGTGCTAGATATCCCGGGGCTAAACGCTCAACGGCAAAGCGCTGGGCTACGTCTTGAATGGCGCGCTGTTCGTCCGTCAGATTAAATTCCATCGAGAATCCCCTATCGCTTGGACATTCTGCGCAACTCGTAAAGCAGCTCCAGTGCTTCAAGTGGGCTCAGCATGTCCGGATTGGTTTCTATCAACCGCTGTTCAACCACGTTCGTTTCCATCCGATGTGTCGGTTGTGTCAAAATCGCCTGGAACAGTGGGAGGTCGTCAGCCAAACGACCTGCAGCACTGGCTTTATCACCTTTCTCGAGATGTTCCAGCACCGCCTCAGCCCGGTCGATCACGACCGACGGCAGCCCTGCGAGCTTAGCAACATGAATCCCATAAGACCGATCGGCAGCGCCGCTACCTACCTCATGCAGGAAGACTATCTCTTCCTTCCATTCTTTGATTCGCATGGTGTGGCAGGAGAGTGCTGAAAGCTTAGACGCAAGAACCGTGAGCTCGTGAAAATGAGTAGCAAATAGAGTACGGCACCGGTTAACCTCGTGTAGGTGTTCGATGGCCGCCCAAGCGATGGATAGACCATCAAAGGTCGCTGTGCCCCGACCGAGTTCGTCCAGGATCACAAGTGAGTGCTCGGTCGCCTGATTCAGGATTGCCGCCGTCTCGACCATCTCGACCATGAAGGTCGACCGCCCGCGGGCCAGGTCGTCTGCAGCACCCACACGACTGAACAGTCGATCAACGACACCGATTCGTGCAGCGGTCGCTGGCACATAGGATCCCATTTGTGAAAGCAAGACGATTAGTGCGTTCTGTCGCAGGAATGTGCTCTTGCCCGCCATGTTTGGCCCGGTTACGAGCCAAAGTCGCTGTTCCGGCGCTAGGTCACAATCATTGGCTACAAATGGCTTTCCATCTCTTGTCAAAGCCTCGACCACTGGATGGCGACCAGCGATGATCTCGAGGGAAAGGCCAACCTCGACCGTTGGCCGAACATAACGGCGATCTATTGCTAACTCGGCTAGCGAAGAGGCTACATCGACGCGAGCAAGCGCGGAGGCAGCCAGCAATACGGCATCTGATTTGGAAAGGATTTCGTTCGCTAACTTCGTGAAGTTCTCTTGCTCCAGCGCTAAAGCTTTATCCGCCGCCTGACCAAGATCCCGTTCAAGCTCGCCAAGTTCGATCGTAGTGAACCTCGTAGCGTTCGTCATGGTTTGGCGGTGGATAAAATTGTCTTTCCCTTTCGCCTTGTTGACGTGAACGGCCGTAACCTCAATAAAATATCCCAACACATTGTTGTGCCTGATCTTGAGCGAAGCGATACCCGTTTCTTCAATGTAACGTGCTTGCAGACCCGCAATCAGACGACGGCTTTCATCTCTAAGCGTTCGAAACCGGTCAAGTTCCGGAACATGGCCAGTCGCGATAAAACCGCCGTCGCGAGCCAGAAGTGGCGGTTCCTCGACCAGAGCGCGGGTCAGAAGATCGACCGTCTTCTCGTGATGCCCGAGATCGTCACAGATAGCTAGAATACCAGCCGGCGGAACGGCCAATTGCGCGTCAAATCTTGTCAGCATGTCACGCATTAGGCCGCTCACACCCAGCCCGTCGCGAACCGCGGCTAGATCGCGTGGCCCGCCCCGGTCCAGCGCCAAGCGCGAGAGAGCGCGTTCCAGATCGGGGGTACGTTTCAACACCGCACGGACCTCGGCCCGAAGCCGTTCGGTATCAACAAAATGAGTGACCTTATCGAGTCGATAGATTATTTCACCCGGATCTGTCGGAGGGCCTGAGAGGCGTTCAGCAAGCAAACGCGCGCCTGCCCCAGTGACAGTTTGGTCGATCACGTCCAGCAGACTGCCGCGTCGTTCGCCCAATAAGGTTCGGGTAAGTTCGAGATTGGCCCGCGTCGCCGGGTCTATCTCAACCACCCCGCCTGTCCGCCAACGTTTAGGTGCGGACAATTTTGGTATCTTACCCTTTTGAGTCAGCTCCAGGTAATCTACTAGCGCGCCGGCCGCAGCCAATTCCGCGCGGCTGAAGTTTCCAAAACCGTCCAACGCACTGACGTTGAACAAGGATTCCAGACGTCTTGTTCCATTCGTGCTATCAAAGCGACTGGACGGCAGTGGCACTAGTTTTGAGCGCCAGTCTGCGATAACAACTTCTACGGCAGAATCGGCCAGTGAGCCGTCCAACATACGATCCGGTAACAGAAGCTCACTCGGTGAGATCCGCGCCAGCGCGGCCCCCACGTTTGCCTCTGTGATCGGTTGCATTTGCAGTGCACCAGTTGAAACGTCAACCCAGGCTAGCCCAAGTTCACCACGGATCGCGGCGAGACCGGCCAGATAATTGTTGCTGCGAGCCTCTAGTAACGTGTCTTCGGTGACCGTGCCCGGCGTGACCACGCGGGTGACTGCACGTTTAACGACGGACTTGCTGCCACGCTTTCTAGCTTCCGCCGGGTCTTCTATTTGATCACAAATCGCAACCCGAAACCCTTTTCGGATGAGCCTAGACAAATAGGTGTCGGCGGCATGGAATGGCACGCCGCACATAGGGATAGGATCGTCGTTGTGCCTGCCCCGTTTAGTCAGCGTGATGTCCAGCGCCCCCGCAGCATCGACCGCGTCGTCGAAGAATAGTTCGTAAAAGTCGCCCATGCGGTAGAACAGCAAGGCGTCGGGGTGTTCGCGCTTAATTTCAAAGTACTGGGCCAACATGGGAGTGAGTCCGGAGACTTTCACGTCGTCTCCCTTGTTGAAAGGCTGATCCCTACTTTGCAGCGCGTTGGAATCCGGATTTTCTGCCACCGGGCTACGGTTTCGCCGATTGCGTTTATATAATTCCTAACCTTAGCACGTGGGAATTGAAAATCTCCAACACCACGGCACGCTTCCCCTCGTGTGGGCGACCAGCTAGCATGATCTCTGGAGTACAAACCGCCGAGCATCAAAACCCTGCGCGGCAATCCATGGATAGGGGACGACGTCATGGACGATGCTAAACGCCAACTCGAACAGGATGCGCTTGATTTTCATGCCCAGGGTAAACCCGGGAAGTTCGAGATCGCGCCAACTAAGCCGCTAACCACCCAGCGCGACCTTTCGCTTGCATACTCGCCGGGCGTGGCGGTTCCCTGTCTTGAGATAGAAAAGGACCCCGCGCTCGCCTATGACTACACCGCAAAGGGAAATGTCGTGGCCGTGATCTCCAATGGCACCGCAGTCCTTGGTCTCGGCAATATCGGAGCCCAGGCTTCCAAACCAGTAATGGAGGGCAAGGCGGTTCTGTTCAAAAAATTTGCCGACATAGATGGTATTGACCTCGAGGTTAATACCGAGGATGTCGACGAAGTCGTAAATTGTGTCCGTTTCCTTGGTAAGAGCTTCGGAGGAATCAACCTCGAGGACATCAAGGCGCCCGAATGTTTTATCATCGAGCAACGCCTTAGAGAGCTTTTAGACATTCCTGTATTCCACGACGACCAGCATGGTACCGCCATCATTTCAGCGGCGGGCATAATCAACGCCCTGCACCTGACTGGACGCGATCTTGCGACCGCAAAACTAGTAGTCAACGGCGCCGGCTCGGCGGCACTCGCAGGGGTTCAGTTACTAAAATCCATGGGAATGCCTCCAGAAAACATCGTGATCTGCGACTCGCGAGGCGTGGTTTATCAGGGTCGTGAAGCCGGCATGAATCAGTGGAAGTCGGCGCATGCGGCGAAAACGGAGGCCCGCACGCTTGAGGAGGCCGCTGATGGAGCGGATGTCCTATTCGGCCTCTCGGCGAAGGGCGCTTTTTCGCATGATCTGGTCAAGTCGTTGGCCGAGAATCCGATCATTTTTGCGATGGCGAACCCGGATCCGGAGATTACCCCGGAGGAGGTTGCCGAAATTCGGCCGGACGCAATTATGGCGACAGGGAGGTCCGATTACCCCAATCAAGTAAACAACGTGCTGGGTTTTCCATACATCTTCCGGGGTGCCCTGGATGTCCGGGCGTCTGAGATCAATGATGCTATGAAGATAGCCGCCGCTCGCGCCATAGCCGAGTTGGCACGTGAGGACGTCCCTGACGAGGTAAGCGCCGCCTACGGTCAATCGCTTCAGTTTGGACGCGATTACATCATACCCGCACCCTTTGACCCACGCTTGATCGTCAGGGTGTCCTCTGCCGTAGCACAAGCCGCCATGGACACAGGGGTCGCGCAAAAACCAATTGCAGATTTCGATGCCTATCAGGCAGAGCTAGGCGCTCGCTTAAATCCAACGGCGAACGCGTTAAGTGGGATTTCCGCGCGTGTATGCCAGGACCCTAAACGCGTCGTTTTCGCCGAGGGCGAGGAGGAACGAGTTATCCGGGCCGCCGTCGCCTTTCGGGCCGGTGGATTTGGCGAACCGATCCTAATCGGACGCGAGGAAACGGTGCAAGAAACAATGGCGCGACTGGGACTGTCAGGGGCAGATTCCCTAGAGATCCATAACGCTCGACTTTCGGAATACAATGCAGAGTACACGGATCATCTTTACCAGCGTCTGCAACGCAGCGGGCATCTCTATCGTGATGTCCAACGCATGGTTAACCAAGACCGCAATGTCTTTGGCGCGAGTATGGTGCAACATGGTCACGCAGACGCGATGGTCACCGGCGTGACCCGGAGCTTCGGAGTGAATCACGAATACATAAGCCGGGTGCTCGACCCAAAGCCAGGCCAACGGTTGATGACCTGCAGCGTCGTGCTAACCCGATCGCGCACGCTGTTCATCGCGGATACAAACATCAACGAGCTTCCCGACCCCGAAGCGCTCGCTGACATCGCAATACAAACAGCGGCCCGCGCCCGCGCCTTTGGGCACGAACCGAGGGTCGCCTTGTTATCGTTCTCTAACTTTGGCTATCCGCATCGCAAACACATGCACCGGGTGAGGGCTGGCATTCAAGCACTGGATGATCGAAATGTCGACTTTGAGTACGATGGCGAGATGAACGTCGACGTTGCGCTCGACATGTCGCTTCGCAACAATTACCCATTCTGCCGACTATCTGGGCCTGCCAATGTACTCATCATGCCAGCGCTGCATTCGGCTAACATAAGCTACAAACTCCTTCAGTCGGTCGGCGAGGGCACCATCATTGGATCTATGTTGGTCGGTCTAGAGAAACCCGTTCAGATCGTCCAGATGAACGCGACCGTCAATGATTTGGTCCAAGCCGCGCAGCTCGCAGCCTACGACGCAATTTCCGCGTAGACCTTTTCCTTTCCGAATTAACAATGGTCTGCCGATGCAACCACTCAATCATCTTCCGCCTTGGTTGAGCGTCTTGCGGGCGGGGCGGGTTCTGTTCACGCCGACCGCGGTTGGGTTTCTCGTGGTCGGTGCGAGCGACGACGGTAACCAATCTTTCGAATGACGTAACCGTCTGGGCGATCGCCACGATGATTTTGATCCGACACGCCTATATTTCCCTGGCGACGATTAAACGCCATGTCATCTTGCGGGCCGATCCGAAAAACACCGACGCCATCCAGGCAGGCTCGCGGCACCTCGCGTTCTTTCTGATGGACGGAGCAAAACGGCCGAGATTTCGTGACCGCCGGAGCGGCTTGCGCGAGCTGTTGCTTGATCGGGTCTAGGGTCTGGACGTCTACGGCGATCCCCTCACCGTCGACGTTCATATTCGGTGCCTTAGAAAAGCATCGAACAAAGAAAACGAAACCGATCTTACTCACATCGTGGGTTCGGCGGGTTCCACGTTGGACACGCTGCCACTCCGCGGTGAGAGTTCCTTTTAATCTAAGAATCCCTTGGCCAGCTCACGATGTATTTCCGAAAAGTGACGCGTAAATAAATACTTTATAGTAGGAACTAATCCGCCCGGATTGGTGACAGGATTAGGCCCGACCTGCTTCGGTTGACAGCAAGCTGGCGTCGATACCAATCTTGACCAGCCCACGCGCCCACTTGCCATCAATGTCATCATCGAAGACCAGCGTTCGGTCAGAATCAACGCTGAGCCAGGCGTTTTCTTGCATTTCACCATCAAGTTGACCGGGGCCCCAACCAGCGTATCCCAACGCCAATATCCGATCGCGCGGCCCCTCCCCACTGGCTATGTCTCGGAGGATATTGAGGTTAGCAGTGAGTGCCATGGTTTTACTAATTGGCATGGATTCTTCTCGAAGATAATCGGAACTGTGCAAAACAAATCCGCGTTCAGGTTCAACGGGACCGCCAAAATGAACCTTTGGTAGGATAGGCTCACAGACTGAACCTGACTCGATGCCAAGCTGTTCCAACAACTCCGAGAAGGAGAGCGAGCCGACCAAACGGTTGATAATAAGGCCTACTGCACCGTCATGGTTGTGTGCGCACATGTATATGACGGTTTTGGCGAACCTCGGATCTCGCATGTTAGGCATTGCTAGAAGCAATTGTCCTGTCAGATAAGGATCACCGTCTGTGGCGCTTAGATCGGACACGGCGTACAAGCAAGCTCCTAAAGGGTGAAAGGAACCGCTGCGCCAACTCCGGCGCGTCGGAAACGGTATTTGATGCTAGAATTGTGAACGGTTTTAGTGCCGGGCTCCACTATAATTCTTGGTTCTAACATGTCCCCCGGTATAACAATTCTATAATGATACAATACCTG
>PBMU01000103.1 GCA_002722775.1 Rhodospirillaceae bacterium | reverse complement strand
CATGGCAGGATTACTGTGTTCGGCGGCACCCAGTTGCGCCCTAACCTGCACATACAGGACATGTGCGAGCTATATAAGCTGCTACTAACGGTTGAAGATGCGCGGATTGCCGGCGAAACCTTCAACGCTGGATACCAGAACATGTCTATTATGGACATCGCACTAGTGGTTAAAAGTATTGTCGAGGCTGAGATCCCAGAACGCGAGTCGATCCGTATTGAGACGACGCCGAGCGATGATTTGCGTTCCTATCACATCAATTCGGATAAAATTGCTCGTGTCATTGGCTTTCGTCCGAAATTCAGTGTCGAGGACGCTGTTCGAGAACTTTGTGTAGCTTTCCGAGAGGGCAAGCTGCCATCAAGTATGGACGACGACAAATACTTCAACGTGCAACGGATGAAGGCCTTGAACGTGGCATGATGGAACGCCCCATCGCGATTGTGACCGGTGGTGCAGGGTTCATCGGATCCCACATGGTGGACTTGCTTCTAGAGCATGGTTTTACGGTTCGTGTCGTTGACAATTTCAAAGGTGGACATGTCGCGAATCTGGTCCAACATGAAAACAACGGCTCCTTGTCAGTGGAGGACCGCGACATCCGCAGTCTCAAGGCGACGGATGCTGTTTTCGAGGGGGCATCACTGATATTTCATTTCGCCGGTATCGGCGACATTGTTCCCTCGATCGAACAACCGGCCGAATACATGGATGTCAACGTTCAGGGAACTATCCGTGTGCTTGAGGGCGCGCGACAGGCGGGTGTTCGAAAACTCGTCTACGCTGCCTCGTCGTCTTGTTACGGCTTATCCGAGGTGCCAACGCGCGAAAACCACCCGTTGGCCCCCCAATACCCTTACGCTTTGAGTAAATATCAAGGCGAGCAGGCGGTGCTGCATTGGCACCAGGTTTATGGCCTTCCGGTAAACTCAATCCGAATCTTCAACGCCTACGGCACCCGGGTGCGTACGACGGGGGCGTATGGAGCCGTTTTTGGCGTGTTCCTGAAGCAGAAACTGGCAGGAAAACCATTCACGGTGGTCGGCGACGGAACCCAAACCCGCGATTTTTTATATGTGACCGACGTGGCACACGCCTTTCTCGCTGCTGCGAAGACAGGTCTATCAGGGGAAGTTTACAATCTTGGCGCGGGTAACCCCCAAGCCGTCAATCGGCTGGTTGAGTTGCTGGATGGGCCAGTAACATATGTTCCAAAACGGCCCGGTGAACCGAATTGCACATGGGCCGATATTACTAAGATCCAGGGGGATCTCGGCTGGGAGCCGGTTGTTTCGTTCGAGACGGGCGTAGCACTAATGCTGGCCGACATAGAGCGCTGGCGTGACGCGCCGTTATGGGATCCGGCCTCCATTGCTCGGGCGACCGAGACCTGGTTTGCCTATTTAGGGGAGGGGAAGTGTTGAATGGATGATCTTCAGGAACGATACGGCCAGAAGATCATGAAGCCTGCGGCGGTCCGGAACGTGGTCGGTCCTAGGCCGCGGGAGCGCAGCGTGATTATGTGTCACGGTGTTTTCGACGTGGTCCATCCAGGCCATCTACGACACATGATCTATGCGAAAACTAAGGCCGATTTGCTGATAGTAAGCCTTACCCGCGATGCGTTTATCGAAAAGGGGCAGCTGCGTCCCCATGTACCACAGGATTTGCGGGCGCTGAACCTAGCCGCCTTTGAGATGGTTGACTTCGTGATTATCGACGAGAACCCTAACCCGCTCGCGAACATAGAACTTATCCAGCCGGATTTTTTCGCAAAGGG
Source organism: Rhodospirillaceae bacterium (assembly GCA_002722775.1). Lineage (GTDB taxonomy): Bacteria > Pseudomonadota > Alphaproteobacteria > Thalassobaculales > Thalassobaculaceae. The sequence goes on along the minus strand of PBMU01000103.1, from coordinate 26,941 downwards.
TTATGAATACGTCGCCGATGGACTACCAGCAAAAACTCATGAGGAGTTGAGCCTGGTGGAGGCTTACGGTGGGGAGATGATCTTCACTCCAGGCGACGTGGTCTACTCCTCGAGCAATCTCATCAATTTGGCGCCACCGTCTATTAAATACGATAAGCTAATCACGCTGCTAGATTCCGAGGGTATTGGTTTTGCGGAAGTGCGAGAGGTTCTTGCTGCGCTCGGTGGTAAGCGGGTGCATGTAGTTGGCGACACCATCGTCGACAGCATCACCGAGACCACGGTGATCGGCGGGCAGACCAAGACCCCGACTATCAGCGTGCGTTACGACAGCCGTCGAGATTATGTGGGAGGTGCGGCGATTGTTGCCAAGCATTTGCGGGCTGCGGGCGCGGACGTTACATTCTCGACTGTTTTGGGCGACGATGCGCTCAGAACGCTGGTTCTTGAAGATCTTAAACATGCTGACATTACAGTAAATGATAACACAGACCCGACGCGCCCGACCACGAACAAGAACGCCATCGTGGCTGATGGCTATCGGCTACTTAAGGTCGATACCTTGGACAACCGGTCGATCAGTGGAGGAATTCTTGAAAGCATGGTCCGGGCCGTCACCGCGGCACCGGCGGACGCGATCGTGTTTAGCGATTTTCGTCACGGGATCTTTAGCCGCCAGACCATTCCTCAACTGATTGGGGCGATCCCGGAGGGGACATTCAGGGTCGCCGACAGTCAGGTTGCAAGCCGCTGGGGTAACATCACAGAATTTAAGGATTTCGACTTGATCACCCCGAACGAACGGGAGGCACGGTTTAGCACTGGCGACCAGGATTCTCATATTCGGTCTCTTGCCTCGAATCTCTATGACCAGGCCCGCTGCAAGACGCTGATGCTGAAACTAGGAGAGCGAGGGGTGCTAACCTGTCGTGACCCGAACCACTACGCTATTGGGGATGCGGTGATCATTGACAGTTTCGCGGACGATGTGCTGGACCCCGTCGGCGCGGGGGACGCATTGCTGGCTTATGCGACTCTATCGATGTTGGTGCGTCCGGATGCGGTGGTAGCTACTATTCTCGGATCATTGGCTGCTGCGGTTGAATGCGAAAAAGATGGTAACATTCCCGTGACGCCGGCGGACTTGGCGGCCAAGATGGAAGTCGTCGAGAAGCGCGCCACGTTTGGTTGATCGCGGATAAACTGGATGAAGAACCAGGTAGGAAGTTATGCGGGTCGTCGTCGCCGGATTGGGTGTGCAGGGCCATAAGCGCCGTGCCGTTGCGGGAGACGAGTGCATAGCCACCGTGGACCCTTTCAACCCCGAGGCCGATTACACGGATTTGGATAATGTTCCGTTGCACTCCTACGACGCACTTCTGGCATGTGTTCCGGATTCTCCCAAGGTTGACCTGATCCGTTTCTGCATCGCGCGCGGTAAACATATACTGGTTGAGAAACCGCTCTGGCCGGCCGAGGTGGTCGAGATACAGGATCTCGAAGCACGAGCACGTGCCGCCGGGGTCGTCGTCTATACCGCCTATAATCATCGTTTCGAGCCACATTTCGTGGCCATGCGTAATTTAGTTGCTTCAGGTAAGCTGGGGCGGCTTTATCGGTGCAGAATCTTTTATGGCAACGGCACAGCACGTTTGGTGCGAGAATCCGACTGGCGTGATAGAGGTGGAGGGGTGTTGCCTGATCTGGGTTCCCATCTGCTGGATACCGTCCGGTTCTGGTTTGGGGAACATTCTAACGGGTTTGAGTTGATCTCCGCCGATCGGTTCGAGAACCGTGCCCCGGATCACGTCGTATTGGCTACAAGGCGCAGTGAGCCGGGTTTGGAACTTGAGATGTCGCTGCTTTCGTGGCGCAATCACTTCACATGCGATCTATTCGCCGAAAATGGGTCCGCTCATATAGAATCACTTTGCAAATGGGGACAGGCAACTTTCACTTTTCGCGAGCGAGTATTACCGAGCGGCCGCCCCCCTGAAGAACGTCGCACACTATTGCAGCCGGATCCGACCTGGAAACTCGAATATTCACATTTCAAACAACTGTGCATATCCGGTGTCGAGACCGATCTCTCGCGTGATGTCTGGCTTGCCAACCTTCTTTCCCGCCTCGAGCGAGCGACGGGACTATGATGGCAGAGGCAGAGGCAGAGGTAACAGTTGGATTTGCAGGACTGGATCACCTCGGCATCGTGACCGCAGTGGGCTTGGCCGAAAAAGGGTTCCGAGTAATCGCCTGGGATCCTGATCCAGAACGAGTTGGGCGTTTGGCGGCCGGTGACCCGATCGTCTCCGAACCGGGCCTTGACGAGCTTTTATTTGTCAATGCAGTCCGGACTACTTTCACCACTGATCTAGCCGACCTGACCAACGCAGATATGATATATGTCGCGGCCGACGTGCCAACTGACGATAACGGCAACAGCAATCTCGGCGTGGTCACCGATTTGATCAGTGCGGTTCGTGACATTCTGTCAGAATCGGCGCTGCTCGTGGTCCTTTGCCAAGTTCCACCTGGTTTTACCCGGGGCCTCGGGCTTCCGGAATCTCGATTGTTCTATCAGGTAGAAACGCTGGTTATAGGGCGCGCGGTCGAGCGCACACTTTCACCCGAACGGTTCATTATCGGTTGTGCTCAGCCATCGGAACCTCTGCCGCCAGCCCTGGATGTCGTGCTATCGTCTCATGGCTGCCCGATATTGCAGATGCGATATGAAAGTGCGGAACTGGCCAAGATCTCTATCAACTGTTTTCTCGTCTCCCAGGTGAGTACTACCAACATGCTAGCCGAAATCTGCGAGCGAATCGGTGCTAACTGGTCGGAGATTGCGCCGGCGCTTCAACTCGATAGGCGCATCGGGGTCCATGCCTATCTCCGTCCTGGACTTGGGATTGCCGGCGGAAACCTGGAACGTGATCTCGCGAGTGTCGCCGAAATCTCGGCGCGCGAGGGCATTGACGCGGCCTTGGTGGATGCCTGTCGGCGCAACAGCGCATGGCGCAAAGATTGGCTATACCGTGTACTCGAAGGAACAGTGCTACGCGACCTGGAAGATCCAGTTATTGCGATTCTCGGGCTAGCTTACAAGGAGAATACTGGCAGCATTAAGAATTCACCGTCGATCGCTTTGCTAGAGCAGTTGGAGGGACGACGAACCAGGATCCACGATCCCGTGGTCCCGGCCTCAGTCGTTCCGTGGGCTGAGCATACGCAGACGGCATTGGGCGCCTGCGGAGGTGCCGATGCCGTTGTGATTGCAACGCCATGGCCCGAGTATCGCGATCTGACGGCCAAAGGGTTGGATGCGGCGATGCGCGGTCGCGTCCTGGTTGACCCCTTCGCCGTATTAACTGACGCGTGCCCGCTGGACCATGGGTTTGCCTGGTACCGTCTCGGTGTGTAAGTGGGGTAATGGCAGACGGATTTAGAAGTTGGTGAAGTTTTGATAATTTCGGAGGAATACCCGGCAGAATTTTTGGCGGTTCTCCTTTACCTTGTCTGCTTGGGTCACCATCCCAAAATCCCTGAGGTGGTCTTCCAAAGGAACCGATTCGTACTGCGAGAATCGCTGGACGATCGGGATTTCTTTTTCTAACAGTTCGTGCACCGACGCTCGGATTAAGTCACGTTCTCGTTTTCTTTGAGCCAACGTTTCCGGATTGCCTTCGCCCACCGCTTCTTCAAATTCCAAGCGCCGTTTTCGGTGATAATATGGAGCAAAGTTGGGAAGTTTCGGCAAACTGTTTTCCATGGCCTTAAACAAATTCCAAAGCCTTTTTAGGAAACGGAGATAGATCGCTGGGGTATTACCTTCCCTATCCATGAAAAAAGTGCCGCCAATCTTGTCGGCTTCTGACAGGGCGCGATAGCAAAGTTCCATGCCCCCCTCCATCGTCGCCAGGGTTGCGAGTTTATATAGTTTCAGCAGTGCGCCATCATGATTGGTATTAGCCTCCTTAACCAAGTCTTGGATCCTCTGGTGGAAAGAGATCTCGGCACCGAGCACCTGACCACCGCCATGCATGCCGAGCACGACATCAGCAGCTTCATACTCGCCATAAGGCTCAAGTGAGAAAAGCTCGAAACCGTTTGATTGCAGGTACCCGAGTGATTTTGCCAATGTCCTTGAGCCTTTGTAGATTTCATGTGTCCACATTTCTGACCGAATCCAAACGACCCTGGATCGCAGGACCCCCTCAGCCCCTTGTAAAATATCGAGTTCTGCGCCTTCGGCATCGATGGAAAGATAGTCAGGCGGTGGTGTTTCGGTCGCGCATATTTCATCGAGCGAACGTACCTGGATCTCCAATTCCTGCTCTGTAAAATGGCTGTTGCCCAACGCTGCTTGACCCATATAGCTGGGCTTGGAGTATTCGGCAAAATCTTCGTTCAACGGATATAGCGAACTCGCGTAAGGGTCGGTCGCGATACGGAAGAGGCGGTTCTCCCGCTTCGCGCCAATACAATACGGAAGCAGAGTTTGTTCGCTGGCCTTGATCCGAACGTTGAGTTGGTCATCCAATGCCGATTCATCTGCGTCGTAATAAAAAAACACGAAGTCTCGGCGCAACAGACTTTGACGTTCGAGCGGAAGCAGCACGTTGCCGCGCGCGCCGACATGATGGTGCACAATCCTAAAATCCGAGTGTTGCACAGTGCCGCTCTTATCAACCATGTCAGGAATTCCGGTGGGTAGGGAGCTGGACTTTTAATCCTTGGAACGGTCGTTTAAAAGCGAATTACCTGCTGCACATTCGACTACAAGAAGGGACTGCGATGCTTTCACACCATTTTTCGCAGCTTACCAAGCCGACACGCGCCGTAATCCTGGGCGCCAGTGGCTTCGTTGGCGCTGCTGTCGTGGAGGCCCTCGAGAAACATGATGTTGACGTGCTTCGTCTGGGCCGTTCCGATGTTGACCTGTTGACTTCTGACGCGGCCGATCGTCTTGTGGCCGTTCTTCGGCGTGAAGACGCGGTGGTGCTAGTCTCCGCGGTCGCACCAGTCAAAAATTACACGATGCTAATGGACAACTTGACCATGCTTAGACCTGTGGTGGCTGCGCTTGACCAGGTGCCGCCGTCACATCTTGTCTATATCAGTTCAGACGCAGTCTACAACGACAGTTCTGAGCCGCTTACAGAGATATCTTGTGCTGATCCGGGCTCATTGCATGGCATGATGCACCGAGCGCGCGAATTGGTTCTGGAGCACGAAGTCGCTGACCCCCTTGGTATTCCAATGGCGTCCTTGCGCCCGACCTTGATCTATGGGGCGGCAGATCCGCATAATGGTTACGGGCCTAACAGGTTTCGTCGACTTGCCGCGGAAGGTCGGAATGTCGTGTTATTCGGAGAAGGTGAAGAACGGCGTGACCATGTCGATGTGGCGGACGTGGGAGACCTCGCGGCTCGCATGGTACTTCGTCGGAGCGCTGGGATCCTTAACGCAGCCACTGGCGTGGTAACCTCGTTTCGAGATGTTGCCGAAATGATAGTCGCTCAATTCGATGGCAGCGTGGTGGTCGAAGGCTCACCCCGGGTAGGGCCGATGCCACACAACGGCTTCAGAGCATTCGACCCAAGCAGCACCAAACGAGCTTTTCCCGAGTTTCGGTACACGTTGCTCGCCGAAGGATTGGGGAGGGCCCACCGTGAGGCGGCGGAGGCCGTCTGATGGGGGCCGAGGTTGACCTTTTGCGGAGCCTGCCACGGACGACGCGAAACCTGAAGGCCCGCAAGGAAGGGAAGTCCGCCGAGGTTGTTCGCGTGTCATCGGAATTCGGGGCAATGTATTTCGACGGGCCGCGAGAATATGGCTACGGAGGATACCATTACGACGGACGTTGGCAGCCGGTCGCTCGTGACATTATCTCTTATTTCGGGTTGAAGGCTGGTGATAGAGTTCTCGACGTTGGCTGCGCCAAGGGATTTTTAGTGAAGGACCTGCTCGCCGCCTGCCCCGGCCTCGACGTCTTCGGCATCGATGTGTCGCGTTATGCTTTAATGAATTGCGAACCCGAGGTGACTGGACGTCTACATCTGGGGTCTGCCGATGAACTGCCATTCCCTGACGGCAGCTTTTCAGCGGTGATCTCAATCAACACCATCCACAACCTGCAGCGTCCCGGCTGCGTCTTGGCGTTGCGTGAGATGGAGCGTTTGGCACCTGGGCGCGGATTTCTACAGGTCGACTCTTATCTTACTCCGGAGCAGCGAGCACTGTTCGAAGATTGGGTGCTTACCGCCCGATACCACGACTATCCCGAGGGCTGGCGAACAGTTTTCGAGGAGGCCGAGTATTCAGGAGATTTTTATTGGACCATTCTGAAATAAGCCTGGCTTGGAATGGAATGAGCCGATCACGCGCTTAGTCATCGGTCAAGCAGAATCGGGAAATAATTGAATCGACTGTAGCCGGAATGTATCCGAAGTTTTTCTCGGCATACGCCGTCGAGATAGAGAAAGGCGTCCGTCCCCCACCGACAATGGTGGTCTCGGATGAAGAGCCGCAAGCATTCTTCATCGTTTCGACCATGGTGGCGATGGTCATCGGCGCGCTAGCTCCTACTGGGAAAGCGTGAAAATTCGACCAATTCCGATCCAGCAATGACAAGACAAACATGGCCAGGTCTGCTGAATGGAGCACATTGTTGAAGGGAAAGTCGGGATTTGAAATTTTTACTGGCTTGTTTGCTCTTAGGTCGGCCCGGCAGCGTGACAACCAGTTCTTTTGTGCTTCAGGCCCGACAATGCCGGGCAGGCGAATACTGACCGCGGGAACCAGTTTTTGGCCGGCAAGGCATTTCTCGGCCATCCGTTTGCTGAGACCATAAGGGGTTGGTTCAATCGATCTTGTCGTCTCGTCGATCTCGGTGGTGTGGACACTGCCGTGGATGGAGATTGAGGAAAAGTATATGAACTTCCTCGTCTTTCCGGCGTTTGCCAGGGCAACCAAATTCCTTGTGCTCTTGAAGTTGTCACGCATAAACAAATCGAGGGGCGTGTCGGGATCCTCCAGCCGCCCCGCGGCGTGAATGATAGCCTCGGGAGCACTGTTCAGTAGAGCCATTATGCCTGCGTTTGCCAAATCAGCTTCGACAACTTGCGATACTCCCTCATCAATCCAGTCGGCCAACTGGCTTGCTGCGCGCACGCACACCGTCACTTCGTGCTTTGCAGAGAGCAGTGCTGGGCCTAAGGCGCGCGAGACAAATGCGTTTCCGCCAGTTAGAAGAACTCTCACCGTAGGGCCTCTAGTTAATGGGCTCAGGTGGTATCATACCAGTCCCACCATGTCTCGGTTCATGCTACAGCATCGATCGATGCAACTTGAATCCCAAAATGCGATGGCTCGAGTGCGTGCTGCGCTCAAAGCGAATGATCCCTCGGCCGCACTTGTCCTGCTTAGATCGCTGGGCCTTCCATCCCCGTACCGACCACACCATGCCTACCTGTCGGCGTTGGCACTATTTCAAACCCGAGAGGTGGCTCTGGCCGGGCGCCTCCTTAGGATTTGTCTTGTGGGTCTTCCAGCTCAAGGCGAAGCATGGGTCTTGCTCGCTGCAGTTCATAGAAAATTGGGAAATTCAACAAGAGAACAGGCGGTTGTGAGGCGCGCCTTCGTGCTTGCCCCGGATGATCTTTCTGTCCTTCGGCGGGTTCTTAGTGCCGCTCTGGAGGCCGGTTCCGTCCAACCCCTGTTCGATTCAGTTACCTGGACCGCACAACGAATCAGGCACGGTGACCTCGCTCGAGAGGAAGTACCTCTTCGCGCATTAACTGAGAGTGCGTTCTGGTTGGATGAGACCGTGTTGAGGGACGAACTGGTTCCTAGGGCGGGTCCACGTTTGCTACAAAGGCTCGCGGTAATTTGGGCCCGTGAACACCGATTCGATCTGGCGCGGTTGGCGGTCGATCATGCGCTTGTAGTCGAAGGCGGCGGGCCTCAGGCGGCACGGCTTCATTTTCAACGCGCGACGATAGAGACGCACGTCAATGATCTGGAGAGCGCCTCAACGCATTTCCAAGTTAGCTTGATACTCGACCCAGCGCTGTCTCTTTCCTGGCGGGATCTAGCGGGTGTCTTGTGGAGGATCGGTCCAATCCGCGACCTCGATCCGATGTTTGTGCGAGCCGACCAGTCTGCTGATCCGAAGCGTAACGATATGTTGTTTAGTATTCGTCGCATGCGTGCCCGCTATTTGGGCGACAATGGGCGCACTGAAACAGCGGCGGCTTGTTTCGCATCTGCGGCCCGGATCGCGGAGCTGGGTCACGATGATTTAATCGCTTGGGCCCACGCACGCCTATGTTTGAACGATGCCGACGGCGCCTTCTTGATACTCAGGGACCTCCACGAGCGTCTACCCAAGGGGGGAGGTGGGGTGGATAGGCGCCTTATCCAGGGCAACACGGTATCATATTGCCGCCGGGCGGCTAAAACATTTGAGGTCCTGGGCAAACCGATTCTTGTGTCCCTCAAAACCGGGTCAAAGATCTTTCCAGAAATAAACTATCAGATCGAAGCGCCGTTCCTAACGTGCCTCGAAAATGCTTCGGTTTTTCCGGGCCAATTCCATGTGGTCACTGCAGATGGCGTTCTCCTGGCGGATCGCCTAATCCATTCGGCGTCCAAGGATCGTCTGGTACAAGCTGATCTCACCTATGTCGCTGGGAATGGGGTCGTCGCGGCTCTCATGCGCGAGCCGGTCGTTGACCCTGAGGAGGCCATACTTATTGGCGGGGGGCCAAATTTCTACCACACATTGATAGACTGGTTTTCTCGCGTTGGTCTTCTAGAGGGGCGGAGCGAGTTGTCCGAACTCCCGCTTGTACTGTCGGACCTTGTGCCGGAGACGACGCTTGAGCTCCTAGGTCTAATGGGGATTGATCGGGACCGGATTCGTTTGCTTGCTGGCGGTCCCCGGACTTATTCTTCTCTGTGGGTCCCGTCGTTGATGCAGGATCGGTTCGGATATGTTGCACCAGCGCATTTGGACTATCTTGAAAGAGCGGTTTACGAGCGGTTCCGTGACCCTGGTGGGCGGGGAAGGAGGCGACTTTTTGTGACTCGGCGTGGCACGACGCATCGACGTTTGTCGAACGAGGCCGAAATTGAAGCATTGCTGACCAAAATTGGTTTTGAGCTCTTTGAACCGCAACGCGCCACAATTGTGGAGCAGATCGAATGCTTCGCTGATGCTGAGGTTGTTGTCGGCAGTTTTGGCGCCGGTTTGGTAGGCATGCTGGCTGCACCGCACACCACCGCGATCGTGGAATTGACCCATTCGCGTGCGATTCATCCAATGTTCGCGATCCTGGCCGCACATAGAGGTCAGTACTATCGTCAGATTGTGGGGCGTCCCGCTATTAGCGGCGAAACGCTCGCGATACATGCTGATTTTTTTGTAGACCCACAAGATCTTATAGCGACTTTAATGGAGATTGGTTTGGGTTGGACAGGCAACTCCAGTAACTTCGGAGGCCCAAGCTGACCTGATCCGACGGGAAAATTTTCTATGACCGACGCCGTTATCCCAGAGGAACTACAGGTGGTGAAGGCGTTAATCGTCGATCCGGGCGGGCGCTATCTTATGCAGCTTCGCGACGATATACCGCGCATCGCGTATCCGGGGCACTGGTCTCTATTTGGGGGTGCAGTCGAACCTGGGGAGAGCGATGAATTGGGCATGCGCCGGGAGCTAGAGGAGGAGCTGCGCTTCCGGCCTCTAGAAATTAGGCCGATTATCCGCTTTGAGTACAGTATTCCCCAGCATGGCATTCGTCTCCGGCGCGTTGCCGTGTTTGAGGTCTTTATTGACGCCAACGCATTTTCTGACCTGGAGTTGCGGGAAGGCGCTGACATGGCGTTTCTCACGGTCCACGAATTGTCTGCCAAATCCCACGCTGTGCCGTGGGATCTCTGCATGGTGCAGATGCATGCCCGAATTCTACCTTTCCCCCATCTTCTGGCGATTAACCCGCTCGGCTGAAGTCTTTGGAATTTACTCCAGGTCCAACAACCTGTGGGGCCAAGCCTTCGCTGGTGTCGGAATATGATAAATTTTGACCGGTTGACAGCTATATACGGATATGTAAAATCAACACATAAAGCTATATTTATGTGTTGATTGTGCTATCATGGACCAGCTTCTTCTAGGGCTGAGGGCCGCTGCCGAACCAACACGGCTCCGTATACTCGCACTTTGCGGACATGCTGAACTGTCGGTGACTGAGCTCCTCCGGATCTTGGGCCAGAGCCAGCCCCGGGTGTCACGACACTTGAAACTGCTTGTCGATGCCGGTCTTCTGGTACGGAACCAGGAGGGCAGTCGCGCATTTTATCGTCCTGCCAGAGATGGAGCGGGCGCGGAACTCGGCCGACTACTGATTGATCTCATCCCCGACGTTGACGCCACGCTGACACTTGATCTCACGCGGCTTAGCCAAATCAAGGATGAACGCGCCCGTGTCGCCGAAGATTATTTCCGGCGCAACGCTGGAAGCTGGGAAGACCTGCGGGGACTTTATGTCGATGACGAATTGATCGACGGGCGTCTGAAGGGATTGATCGGATCTTTGCCCCCGGGTGACATGCTCGACATCGGGACGGGAACCGGCCGAGTCTTATCGCTAGCGGGCAATCACGTAAGGTCCGCTATTGGCATTGATAATTCGCGCGACATGCTGACGATCGCCCGATCTAATCTGGATCGTGATGGATTGATGAACTGCCAAGTCCGCCACGCGGACATGTATCGCCTACCCTTTGGTGACATGCGCTTTGACTTGGTAATAGCCAATATGCTGATCCGCTATGCCGACGATCCTGCCGCCGTGCTAGGTGAGGGGATGCGAGTGTTGCGACCGGGTGGCCATGTAATCGTGGTAGACTTCGCGCCCCACGGACTTGCCGAACTAGGGGAGGAGCATGCACATCGCTGGCTCGGTTTCTCCGAGGCTGAGATGGCGCGACTATTGGGTGAGGCCGGTTTGGAATGCGGGCGTCCAGACTATCTAGAGGGTGACCCGCTGACGATTTGCATTTGGACAGCAATTAAGGCTGCGGAGCCGGCGAACGACTGTCTTCCGGACGTGGAGATGGCACAATGACCGACCAGCTACATGTCAGTTTTGAGATTTTCCCGCCGACTGATGACTCTGGTGAGCACGCGCTTTGGAAGACGGTGGAACGCTTGGCAAGTCTCGATCCCGCCTTTGTTTCGGTAACCTACGGTGCTGGCGGTACCTCCCGAAAACGCTCGACCAAAATACTGGATCAATTAGTTAGGAGAACCAGCCACGAAGCGGCAGCCCATGTGACGTGTGTTGGAACGACCCGAGAGGAGATAAATGCTCTAGCTCGGGGCTGGTCCAAGAAAGGGGTCAAACGTATCATCGCGCTCCGCGGTGACCCTCCCGCCGCCCGAGGGACCCGGTTCGAGCCGCATCCTTCGGGATATTCGGATACAGTGGCTTTGATCCGGGGCCTGCTCCGTGTCGCCGAGTTCGAGATTGCTGTCGGTGCTTATCCCGAGACCCATCCGGACGCGACTTCTCCCGAGGCCGATCTTGACCATTTGAAGCGTAAGCTAGACGAGGGCGCAGCATTCGGAATTACCCAATACTTCTTCGATGCTGAGACATATCTCCGGTTCCGGGATCGGGCGGTGGCGGCGGGTATCGACAAGCCAATTGTCCCCGGTATCCTCCCAGTCACTAATTTCGCCCGTGTGGCTGAGTTTAGCGCCAGGTGCGGCGCCACTGTGCCTTACTGGATGCGCGAGCTATTTGAGGGGCTGGACGATGACGCCGAAACCCGCCGCTTAGTTGCTGCTTCCACCGCCTGCGAACTGTGTAATCGCCTGAAAACCGAGGGCGTGACCCGTTTTCACATCTACACGCTAAACCGGGCCGAACTTTCTATGGCAATTTGTCGGCGGCTGGGCATGCGGCCACGTCTGGCGGACGCGGCATGATCCGTGACGGCTTCCTTGGGGAATTGCAGCGTGCCAGGCGCCCGCTGATAATCGGTTCGTTGCTCCGCGACGATCTTTTGCGTGGTGTGCGTGACCCGGTGCGGGATCTTCAAGGCCACGATGGGTGCGTCGAACTCCTTAACATCACCCGCCCCGATCTGGTCGCTGATCATCACCGGAGCCTAGTAGATGCCGGCGCCGAGGTCCTTGCAACTAATACAGTAGGGGCGGCACAACAAATTCTGAGCAAATATCGAATGAAGGACGAGTCCTTTGCGGTCAGTTATCTCGCGGCTGAGATTGCTGTTGGCGTAGCGCGCGCGGGTCCCGCGCATTCCGGCCGCCCTGTAACTGTGTTAGGGGAGGTTTGGGCGCCCTGGCGCATGCCGTTATCTGGCTTCATCACCTGCCGGGAAGTGGAGGACACTGTTGCCAGCATTTCGTCGGGGCTTGCGTCAGGGGGCGTAGACGCGATCCATCTGCAGACAGCGCATTATCCGGGCCATTTGGCGGCCGCCTTTGCGGGCGTAAGAGCCGGCCTCTCTGAGGCCGGACGCTGGACGCCGGTCCTGGTCTCAGTTCGTCACGATACATTGGGTTGGGAGCCCTCTCGCGACGAAATACGAAACGACATCATGGCGGCAGCGTCTCTTGCCTACGGCCTTCAAGCTGCTGCTATCTCAGTCGAGGCGGGTGATCTCGGATCGGACGCGCTCGTTTGCCTCGCTAAGGAAGTAGACGGCCCTTTGTTCGTTTCTACGGCCACTCCTCCTTCACTGGCGTGGGCCGCACTTTCGGATAGTGTAATTTCTCCTCGTCTTCGTCTTGTAATTGCGGCGCGAGCAGCTGAGATTTGGCGCCTTTCTCGGCGACCGCCGACGTGCATCGAGCACAAGGAGACGGCGCCTGTGACGGCTAACGATAACCTGTCTGAGTTATCGGAACGCGCACGCTCGGGTGCGGATTAGCGATGACCAAAAACCGCGCATCTAAACTGCGCAAGGCTACCGAACGACGCATCCTCGTGCTAGACGGAGCCACTGGTACGGCCGTGCAAGCCCGGAATCTTTCGGAGGCCGACTTTCGAGGTGAGCGATTCATCAAGAATCGCGTGGATCTTGCCGGCAACAATGATGTTCTGTCATTAACCCGTCCTGATGTAGTGCGCGACATCCACAAAGCATATCTAGCCGCCGGCGCTGACATCGTCGAGACCAATACGTTCACCGCTACCTCTATCAGCCAAGCCGATTACGGGCTTCCCGAGATAGCCAGGGAGATCAATTTACGTGCTGCAATGATTGCAAAAGAAGCGACGGCCGAAGCCGAAGGGGAAGACCCCACGAAGCCGCGCTTTGTGGCCGGTGTGGTGGGGCCGACCAACAAGACCGCTTCGATTTCACCGGAGGTGGATGATCCAGCCTTTCGCGATGTCACCTTCGAGGACTTGCGCCTCTCCTACGGTGAGGCGGTGGCCGGATTGCTTGACGGGGGTGTGGATATCCTGATGGTTGAGACGGTTTTTGACACACTAAACGCCAAAGCTGCTCTGTTCGCTATCGACGAGGTCTTTGAGCGGCGCGGTGATCGGGTGCCGATTATGATCTCAGGCACAATAACGGACCGCTCGGGGCGCACACTGTCCGGCCAAACCACCGAAGCATTTTGGAACTCTGTCCGACACGCGCGCCCGTTCTCTATTGGATTGAATTGCGCGCTCGGGCCGGAAGATTTGCGCCAATACATTGCTGATATGGGAGCCGTCGCCGATTGTTTGGTGACCGCCCATCCGAACGCTGGCCTGCCGAATGCCTTTGGAGGTTACGATGAGACACCGAGGGCGATGGCTGCCCATATTGGCGAATGGGCGCGATCGGGCTTGGTCAATGTCGTGGGTGGCTGCTGCGGGACGACACCCGAGCATATTGGTGCAATAGCGAAGGCGATCGATGGGGTCGCACCCCGGGCTCTGCCTGTTATCTCTCGGCGCATGCGGCTCTCTGGTCTGGAGCCCTTCGAGTTACCGGCGTGAGCGTCCTGCCCGCCCGCTTCGTCAATATCGGTGAGCGTACTAACGTTACTGGGTCGGCCGGTTTCAAGCGGATGATCCTTGACGACGATTATAATGCTGCGCTCCTGGTTGCCCGCGACCAGGTTGAGAACGGCGCTCAGATCCTTGACGTCAACATGGACGAGGGGATGCTGAACGGTGTCGTTGCGATAACCCGGTTCTTAAACCTAATTGGCTCGGAACCAGATATATGCCGAATTCCAGTAATGGTGGATTCCTCCGACTGGAGTGTAATCGAGGCAGGGCTTCGTTGCCTTCAGGGTAAGCCGATCGCGAACTCTATCAGCTTGAAAGATGGCGAGGAGCTGTTTCTGGAAAAGGCTCGGATTATCCAGCGGTACGGTGCCGCAATGGTCGTAATGGCCTTCGACGAAGAAGGACAAGCGGAAACGGCTGAACGTAAAGTAGCGATCACTACCCGCGCCTATCGGCTCCTGGTCGATGGGGTTGGTTACCCACCCGAAGACATCATCTTCGATCCCAACGTTTTTGCCATCGCCACAGGTATTCCAGAACATGACGATTACGGGCGGGCCTTCATTGAAGCGACTCGCGAAATCCGCCGCACCCTCCCGCATGTCCAGGTTTCGGGGGGCGTCTCCAACCTATCCTTCTCATTCCGCGGCAATGAGCCGGTTCGCCAGGCGATACATGCAGTTTTCTTATACCATGCGATCCCCGCCGGGTTATCGATGGCGATCGTCAACGCCGGCCGATTGCCGGTCTACGACGATATTCCCGTCGAATTGCGGGAACGGGCCGAGGATGCGGTGCTTAACCTTCGTCCTGACGCCGGCGAGCGGTTGTTGGAAGTGGCGGAGAAATACAGAGATCCTGCGGAGGGGGTCCAACGCGATCCGGCTTGGCGCAAGGGCGATGTCAAGGACCGGATTGTTCACGCCCTGGTTCACGGTATTGCCGACCACGTGGTTGATGATACCGAGGAAGCCCGTCAGGTAGCAGACCGCCCGCTCGATGTGATCGAGGGCCCATTGATGGATGGGATGCAGGTGGTTGGAGACCTGTTCGGCTCAGGGCGTATGTTTCTGCCCCAGGTGGTCAAGTCGGCCCGTGTGATGAAACGCGCTGTAGCCCATCTCGAGCCGTTCATGGACGCTGACCGAGCTGGTAGCCCCACCAAGCGCAAGGGAGCCGGTAAGATTGTCATCGCCACTGTTAAGGGTGATGTGCACGACATTGGTAAGAATATCGTAAGTGTGGTCCTGCGCTGCAACGATTACGAGGTTATTGATCTCGGTGTAATGGTGCCCGCATCGGATATTCTCGACCGCGCTGAGACTGAGGGGGCGGATATAATCGGGCTGTCGGGTCTCATAACGCCAAGCCTTGAGGAGATGCGTCGGGTCGCCAGAGAGATGCAGCGTCGTGGCTTGGATTTACCGCTACTGATTGGCGGAGCTACGACCAGCAAATTGCACACGGCAGTCAAGATCGCCACCGAGTATGTGGGACCCGTCACCCACGTAACCGACGCCTCCCGCGCTGTAGGCGTTGTGCGCACTCTGCTCTCGCCAACAGCGCGGGATGGGTTCCTCGTAGATCAACACGGTGAACACCAGAAACTCCGAGCGGCGGCGCGGCGCGGCAGCCCGGCAGTGACCCGACTTACACTGGCGGAGGCGAGGGAAAATGCTGCTCAAATCGATTGGCGCGACCATCAGACGCCGCCGCCGTCCTTTCTTGGGGTCCGCAATCTGATGGATATTTCCATCACTGACCTCGAAGCTCGGATCGACTGGCGCCCGTTCTTCCAGACATGGGAACTTGCTGGCCGGTTTCCCGATCTACTTTATGATAGCGACGTCGGGGTTGCCGCGCGTCAGTTGTTTGAGGATGCGAACGCGATGCTAAGCGTTTTGAAGCAGGACACCCGCGTTGCTCCGTCGGCGGTTTTCGGTTTCTGGCCCGCGAAATGTGATGGCGATGACATTCGGCTCTTCTCCGACGCGAAGCGGGAAAGACCCCTGGACGTGATCCACACACTACGTCAGCAGCGTCGGCACAGTCAGTCCGACCGCCCGAATCTGGCGCTCGCTGACTTCATCGCACCTGCGGGCGACCATGTCGGTTGCTTCACGGTTACCGCTGGCTCCGGGATTGAGCTTCTAGCGGCCGAGCACGAGACGGGCGGTGATGACTACGGTGCAATTCTGGTTAAAGCGCTGGGTGACCGGCTCGCTGAGGCGGCGGCCGAATGGCTGCATGAGCGCATCCGTCGGGAGTACTGGGGCTACGTGCCGAATGAGGATTTCACGAACGAAGATTTGATCGCGGAGCGCTATCGTGGCATCCGCCCGGCTCCGGGTTACCCCGCCTGTCCGGACCATACCGAAAAACGCACAATCTTTCGTCTTCTCGACGTCGAGAAGACGATCGGGGTGATGCTAACAGAAAGTTGTGCCATGCGCCCGGCGTCCAGTGTTAGCGGATATTATTTCGCACATACTGACGCCCGCTATTTTGGTCTTGGTCGGATCGGTCCGGACCAACTAGCTGACTACGCGTTACGCAAGGGCTGGAGCATTGAGGAGGCGGCTCACTGGCTAGCAGCGAACCTAGACGACGATGCATCGGTCATAGATGCTACCCTCGTGCCGGCGTCCGGTGATGGGGTGACTTAACGGAGGTTTCGTTTCGCCGATGGAGTTAATTCTGCGGCGGGTCCATCAACGCCTCCATTACCGGCCTTAGCCGTCGTGACCAAGTGTGGTGTTTCTCGTAATGGTCGAACATTGCCAAGGGGTTCGCCCCACTAGAGGAGACCCGATCGCGCAAGTCAAGGACGGTCTCACGAAGGTCACTCAGGTCATCAGCATGGAATTCCAAGTGACCGTGTGATTGACGGTCGGGTTCCAGCAGTTCTGAACGGGAGGTGCAGACGCCGCAACCATGAGCAAGAGCATAAAAGATCCTTTCGTGTCCACCGGTGGGAAAGCCCGGTCGCACGTTCACCAGGACCTTCGATCTTTCAAGTAATTTCTGGCAGTCATCGAATGGAACAAACCCAAGGGTGTCAAAGGATGCCTGTGATCCTAGGGTTGGGTGAGAAATCCGCCCGACGACAGTAACCGGCAGCCCCTCTAGTAGGGCGAGCGCGCGCGCGCGCTGTCTGGCGTTCACATAGGCTTCTAGAGCGTTGGCCACCAGAGGAATGTCTTTGCGTTGAAATCGCTTCGGGGTTTCCCGCGCGACGAGAAGAGTGTGTTCGAGAAACGCCCGACGTTGATCCAACTGCTCTAGACTGCGTAGGAACAAGTCGCGGCGTTGAGGTTCGTCCGGGAAGATCGCATCGGCGTGTTGTTTTGGTTTGTGAGTCTCGGCGACGTTTCCGATGAAAAGAAAATCGATATCTCGTTCCACTAATGGGTGGGTGTCACGCCGGTCTGGGGGACCGCCATGCGGAAAGAAAACATAGCGCGGTTTGTTGAAGAGCAGATATCCGGCAGCGCCCGAGAAGCTTCGGTCGACGGTTCCGACCAGGCAGTTCCGGGGCCATCGCGCGAACCGGCTTGGATAATATGAGGGGTTATCGGTCAAAAACGTGAACCCGCGCATTTTCCCGTCTGCGCCATTCAAGGCCGCTATACCGTGCGATGACGTAACTATTTGTCCGTTGATGTCGACAAGTAACCCGGGTTTGGTGCCGTCGCATAGCCAGCGAAACAGTGCCTTTAGATGACCGGGAGCTGGGGTGTTGGGTGTGAATAGGAATGTCCTGACCTCGTCGGACACGGTCTCGAATGCATATCCGATATCTAGGCCCATGCGGCGCACGGAACCGGTACTTACATCCGGAATGCAATTCAAGATTCTCAACCGACGTATCCTTCCTCCAGATCCTTTACCGAACGGAACCAGAACTCCAATGTTACGACCTGCCAGAGCACCATCATGTGATCCTCGCGACCGCGTGGATCGGCAACGATCTCGGCATGCTCATCTATTAACCCTCGTAGCCGGTTGATGTTATAGATTCCGCGCTCCCTGAATGGGCGTGAGGTGACGAGATCGTGCAGCATCGCGCGACCTTCCCCAGCGAACCATCGGTGTGCTGGCGCATTCCAGCCGGTCTTCTTGATCCGTCCGCGTGTGGCATTTGGCAAAAGTCCCTCATAGGCTTCTCGAGCGAAAACCTTGGTCACGCCGTCACGGATTTTACGATCCCCAGGTAGGGCCAGCATGAATTCAAACAATCGCCAGTCAAGGAAAGGATGATATTCGCGTAAGCCGAGAGTATCCGCGTTGCGGTTGCCGGCCCTAAGGCAGCACGGCATGGTGTTGTAGAGGAGTTCGTTGCGCATGTGGGACGCGAGATAGCTTTGCGAGGTTGCCTCAAATTCTCGGTTGAGCGCGGTAAAATCCGCTAACTCCGGGTTCAATAGGTCCTGGTACCGATAGAGGAGATCGGTGTTCATGCGGCACACACCGGGCTTGTCAGGATCTGTCAGTACACCCGTGACGCGCGCCGCCACTTCCTCGGACTTTTGGAAAACAGGATGGTTATGGTGATGCTGCCAGCAGGAGATCTCGTGGGCCAGATCCTCATAGCGGCCCTCTCGCTTGAGGTCGGCGAAATGATAAAAGAAATAATCGTATTCGCCCGCGTGCTGTTCGTCGCCGCCAAGACCGCCTAGGACCGATTCGTAACCGAGATCATGAATTTTCTCGGCGAGCAGATAGTGGCTCATCCACGTCACGGTGGGGATTGGCGAATCATGGAATGCCGACATTCGCGCGACCACGTCGAACATGTCCGGGTCGTCAATCTCCACGGGATGCCAATCCACCAATCCGGCGTCCACGAAATCCGCGATGTCTTCGCGCTCGTCATAGGTCTTGTCGCGATGCAATGAGGAGATCGCCGCCTGTGGCGCGCCTCGTATCTGTTTAGCGAGCGCTGCGATGGTTGAACTGTCCAGTCCTCCGGAAAGTGTGAAAGCGGGTTTCACGGCGCGTTTGAGCCGGCGGGCCACAGAGTCCCGCAGCAGTGCTACATAGGCCTCGCGTTGTTCAACGGGATTATTCGTCGGTAGGATGCCGGCCTCGATGTCGGCGAAGCGTCGTCGCGATATGTGACCGTCCTGGAACGTGACGACGTGGCCGGCCGGCACTTGTGCCATGGAGGAGAATGGTGCGCGGACAGGATCGGTGTCCGGCATCCGGTAACTTGTGGCCGCGGCCGCTATAAGAAAGGTGGGATCGGGGTCGCTTGATACTCCAGGCAATGCCAAGAGCGCCTTGGGCCGTGATGCAAAGGCGATGGGTGCGGCGGGCACTGTGTGATAGAGTGGCCGCACTCCGAACCGATCGCGTGCGAGCATCACCATGTTGGACCGGTTATCGCGAATTGCTAGCGCGAAATCAGCATTGAGACGGGCTAGTGCCGCTTCAGGCCCGTCTCGTTCGATCGCCGCGAGTATCCGCGCGGCATCGCCGCCTGGGCCTTGGGCTCGTGGTAGGTCCTCGACGTTGTAGACGGTGCCGTCCAGCACCAAATCGTAAGGGCCGAGGGAGGCGAATTGGTTGGGGCTCGCGGCGGCGAAGCCCGCGCGCTCGTCGGCGTCGGAAACCCCGACCAATGTCAGCATGCCCAAAGCACTCTGTCCTAAGGCCTGAGGGTGTCCGGGCTCGACGATACCCGCAATATGCGTCATGGAGGATCCTTGAGATGGATGCTCGACCATAACCAGTCAAACGGCTATGTAAACCATCGACTTGTACCGTATGTCTCGGGGACCTGGCGCACTGAAGAAGATGTTTATTGACATTGAATTTCAAGCCCTTGACTTGCCATCAGAAATCCGCGAAGAGCTTGCGACCATTTGGCTCTGGCCAGTTTAATAGGTCGCTATTCACGTGACCCCCAAAGAAACCGGCTTCGGTGCGGTGGTGACTCGGTAGCGGATGCCCTGGACTTGGATCAATGACTGATATTCCGTTTGAAACTGTTGTCGAGAAACTGGCGGACGGCCGTGTGATGCTGATTGGTGGCGCAGGCTTTATTGGCCACAATCTGGCAATTAAGCTGCGTGCCAGTGGGGTCGAGACTATGGTGCTTGACAACATGATGGTGAACTCAATGGTCGACAATGCGTTCCACGACCGCGGAGACCTTGCCAAACGCAAGCTGAACCTGCATTTCCTGATGACCCGGTTTGAAATGATGCGGGACGCCGGTGTGCAATTGATCAACTGCGACGCACGCAGTTACGCTGACTTGGCGCAAACTTTTGACACTTTTAAGCCAACCAAAGTGGTGCATCTCTCCGCCATTGCCAGCGCGGTAGAAGCCCGAAAAAACCCTGGCCTCTGTTTCGACCTGCAATTGTCCACACTTCGAAACGTGCTTGAGCTCTGTCGGTTGAGCCACCAACAGGTCGCCACACTGATGCTGCTGAGCTCCAGTACAGTATATGGCGATTTTGAGAGTGATTCGGTCGATGAAGTGACGCGACCACGACCACGCGGAATTTACGCTAACACCAAATACATGGCCGAGCGTTTGTTGCGCACCTACCATCATGGCGACGGGATAGGCACCTGCATTATTCGGCCGAGCGCACTATACGGTGAACGCTGCGTAAGCCGGCGGGTTAGCCAGGCCTTCATCGAGAACGCTTTGGCAGGCCGCCCTCTGCTGCTTGAGGGTGGCGGCGACGGGCTTCTGGACTTCACTTATATTGAGGACCTGACCGATGGAATGATCCGTGCCCTGGCACTGCATGAGGCAGGCACCTCGGACACCTTCAACCTCACGTTCGGCCACGCCCGGACCATTGTGGATTTGGCTGCGATTGTGAAGGACATAGTGCCAAACGCGATCCTAGAGGAACGCCCCCGTGCCGCCGAGAAGCCTATTCGTGGCACTCTTAGGATGGACAAGGCGCGCGAGCGTCTCGGCTTCAATCCGAGCTGGCCACTCGAGCGAGGTTATCGGCAGTATTGCGAGTGGTATGTAGGCGAATGGGAGAAGATCGTCGGAGCTAACGCGTGACAAACGCTGCAGTCGTGTTTGCACGACTTGATTCGTCAAGACTGCCCGGCAAGGCCTTGCGTGAGATTGCTGGGCGTACGTTGCTGGACCGGGTAGTTGACAAAGTTTTGGTCACATCCGATGAATTACCCGTCATCGTAGCCACCTCGGACCGCGCCATCGACGATCCGATTGCCGAACACATGACGTCTAGGGGAATTGCTGTTTTTCGCGGGGATGCGCCAGATGTGGCCGGCCGAGCGCTTGCCTGCGCTGACGCTTATGGACTTGACCGCTTCGCCCGCATCAGCGGGGACAGCCCGTTCATCGTACCTAGTCTTATCACCCGTGCAATTGAGCGGTCCCTAGTAACAGGAGCGGATATTGTCACCAATGTTTTTCCTCGCACCTATCCCGTGGGGGTCAGTATTGAGTTGATTACTCGAGATGCCATGGCGCGCATTGTGGCCGCGACGGATGACCCACAGGACCGCGAACACGTTACGCGTTATGTCTATCGAACGAGCGAAGGTTTTACTATCGAGAACCTCGCGGCGCCTGATGATCGATATTTAGGAACTAGCCTCGCGGTTGACAACGAGACGGATCATGCTCGGGCCAGCTGGATCCTAGAGAACTTGGGCGGGCGCGCCGACCTCGACGCCGCGGTAGCCCTGGCGTGGGAATGGGAGAACCGGAAATGAAACTTAAACCGATTGAACCGCCACGTACCTTCAAAGTAGGCCATCCGGGTCATAAAATCGAGCTGAACCACGTTCTCGACCTGGAGCTCGACGCTGACGAACAGGTCACGTTAAAGACCCCCGAGGGGCGTGAGTTGGATATCTGCCGCAAATCATGGGGCTATTATGCCACGCCGTCGTTGAATGGCCGGCTGGCGTCTTTCGGATACCGAAGCTGCCTCGTCAACAGTGGCAACAAGCGATACATCCAGGTGGTCGAGGAGGATCGGATAGACGAGTTTCTTGCTTATGTCGCTGAGCAAGGCATGGTTTTGCTAGCGTGGCTTGACGGCGAGGAGATCGAATGGGTAACGCCGAGTAACGGGGGTCGGGAATGAGCGAGACCATTGGCGTTAGAGATCAGGAAATGCAGGATTTGTGGGAAGAGTCGTTTCGTGATCAGGTTGCCGCTGATGCTTATAACACCGCACCGGTCGAGGCGATCGTTCGGTTTATATCGCACTACCTGCGTGCCCACCATCCGGATCGATCTGGGCGCTGTAACCTGCGTTTTCTGGAAGTGGGCAGTGGGGCAGGTCCGAACCTTCTCTGGGTTGCCGAGAACGGGATCGAGGTGAATGGTGTTGACATCTCGCCGAGTGCTCTGGAGATATGCCGCCAAAATTTCGAGATGCGTGGCCTCACTGACTTTTTGGGCCGTTTGGAACATGGTTCCGCGACCACACTTCCGTTTGAAGACGGCTCCCTTGATGGTGTGCTCGAATCATGCGTATTCCAACATCTTGCCCGCGAGGACCGAGAACAGGCGTTTCGTGAGGTGGTTCGGGTGTTGAAGCCGGGGGGGGTGTTTATTGGCCACATGATAGCGTGTGGCCATTCGACCTACCAGGCGAAACAGGGGATGGACCTGGATGGCGATCCAGGCACGCTTATCCTGGATCAAGTAGAGGAAAATGGGAAGGTTCATCTTGAATCGATTGGCCTCGCCCACTTCTTTTCCGAGGAAGAATACGCGGGTTTGCTCAAGGGCTGTTCTGTCATTGATCCTTGCGAAACTACCTATGAACTTCCCAAAGAGGAGGCCCTACGCCGAGGATACGATTATTATCGCCAGGCTATGTGGGTTGTGTATGCACTGAAATAGGTCTTGGTTCAAAAGGTGCGCACGTCGCCGCTACTGGGTCATGGGCTTTAGATGACCGGAGCCATATTGTTTTAATCGAAGGGTACGCCCTTACCCAAGTGTGCCCTGCAGACGTGCTACGCCGGCTTTTGGCCCGTTCTAATCTCCTGGCCACCAAGCGCGTCGGCGAGCCGACTTTCTGCGGATCCCGGATTTAGTGGCTTTTGTTGTGAGGTGTGGGGTGCCCATCCGGTTAAGGTCAGGATCTGGAAGGTTGCTGGAATGCGTCCGTCGGTATTGCTGAATCGTGTGACGTAGAGGTCTGCTGCCCGCATCAGAATGGCGCGACGCGTTGGATGGCGTAATCTTTCGGCGACGACATTAGTTTCGCCCATGGCACGCAGATCTGACATCAAGACAAACAGGTTCTCATAAGTCACGGTTAGCGTGTCACTGTCCACAACGGGAAGCGCAAAACCGGCACGTTGCAGTAGCCCGCCAAGATCGGGGATCTCCGCAAAGGGTGAGACCCGGGGGCTTATCCCGCCCGTTAACTCCAACTCAGCCGCAGCCAAAACCTCCCGCAACTCAATCAGTGTGTTACCACCCAGGACTGACGCGAGCAGCAGGCCGTCGGGTTTTAGAGCGCGACGGATTTGCATCAGTGCGCCCGGCAGATCGTTTACCCAATGAAGCGAGAGGCAGCTTACCACCGCGTCGAGGGCCCCTTCCGCAAAGGGAAGTGCTTCCTCGTCTGCCGCCAGCGCGGGACTGCCCCCGCCTGCCGCAACCGCGGCCATCGCTGGTGAGAGATCCGCACTGATCATGGTCACTGTCTTTGAATCAATCAATCGAAGTTCAACCAGCGTGCCAACGTGAGCGCCTAGGTCGACCACCGTCTCGAAGTGCCGATTGAGGTCCGTTAACCGGTCGAGCAATCGCACCCCGGCTTCCCTCTTCAGGAAATCGGCGCGCGCAAACCCAGCCGCCGCCCGATCACGTCGGACCCGCAACAGGCGTCGGTCAAAGATCCTGGAATAGGTCATATCAGGACTATGCCATGCCCCCCCGAGAAAAAGAGCCTAATTCTGTGGACGCTGGGCTCGAGATGGTTAGTCTTGAGCAACTAGTGAGATCTGATACCGATTAGTAGAGGCAATAGAACGGCCGTGTCGGCCGAACAGGCGTCGGGACCTATCTGCTGATCTTGGGTGTGCCGGCTTCCCACCTTGTCGTATGACCATTACGGACGTCCCGCCGCGTTCCGGGACGATTACCGTCTACGTGCACAACATCGGTCGGTAACTAAAATGATTGATCCAAATTGGGCCGAGGACAGGCTTGTGAAGAAAGTCATGTAAACTCGCGTGACTTTCTCGGCGTTTCCAATCTCGGACTTTTCAAAGGATGCGCCGGGTTTTGGATCGACGGACGGTCTAGCAAGCTCATGTTTTGATCGCCAAGATCAATCGTGAATGTTAGCGATAGCGTGGCCAGGCGACTATCGTCTTGCAACTCCAAAAAGCCACCTGTGTAGGCTGGCTCTTCAGTAAAAGGAGAATGAAATGGCGCGGATTGGTTTTATCGGTTTAGGCAATATGGGCGGCCCGATGGCGCGCAACCTGATCAATGCAGGGCATACTCTGAAAGTCTATGACCTGTCCGAAGACGCTGTGAGCTTTGTGGTCCAGTCGGGTGCCAGGGCGGCGGAATCAGTTAAGGATGCGGCCAGCGGGGTCGAGTTTGTGGTCACCATGTTACCCGTCGGCAACAATGTTCGGGACGTCTACATGAACGACGGCGCAATCGCGTCGGCGGACCCGGGTACGGTGATGATCGATTCGTCAACGATCGATGTTGAATCTGCGCAAGCAGCGCACGCCGCTGCCAATGAGGCGGGTTTCACCATGTTGGATGCGCCGGTTTCCGGTGGTGTTATCGGGGCGGATGCAGCCACACTCACTTTCATGTGCGGCGGTGATTTGGCTTCCTTCGAAAAAGCACGGCCGATCCTCGAAGGCATGGGTAGGAACATCGTTCATTGTGGCGGGCCGGGCTTGGGCCAGGTCACCAAGATCTGCAATAACATGTTAGCCGGGATTAACGCACTTGCTGCCGCCGAAGCTATGGTGATGGGCGAGCGCCTCGGTGTGTCCCGCGAGACTCTTTACAATGTAATCTCGACATCGACCGGGCGAAGTTTTCTATTCGAAAACTCAAATCCAATGCCGGGCGTGGTGCCAACCTCGCCCTCAAGCAATGACTTCAAGCCCGGCTTCATGGCCAAACTCATGCTGAAGGATTTGCGTCTTTCGCAGGCGGCGGCCCAGGCAGCTGGAACCTCTACGCCCCTGGGGGCCGCAGCGACGGCAGCATCCCAGCAACTGATCGAGCAAGGCTTCGGGGACGATGACACTGCCAGCATCATCAAAGTGATCGATCCGAAAGTTAAATAGCTGTCGATTATAATCTCAAATGGAAGCGCCGACATGTCATCCCTATCGCACCTGAAGGTCTTAGACCTGACGAGCCATCTCGCTGGTCCCTACTGCGCGATGATCCTAGCTGATCATGGCGCTGACGTGGTTAAGGTTGAGAACCCAAGGGGTGGGGACTCGCTGCGTATGACCCCACCCTTCCAAGAGGGAGAGAGCGCGCCCTTCATGCTGTGGAACCGCAATAAGCGATCGGTTGCGCTCGATCTTAAGAAACCGGGCGATCTTCAAAAGCTAAAGGACATGATTATCGTCGCTGATGTCTTGATCGAGAACTATAAACCAGGCACGGCTGAACGCCTCGGCGTTGGCTATGACGTGGTCTCCGCGACAAATCCGAAGCTCATCTACTGCTCTATATCCGGCTTTGGGCAGACTGGCCCTTACGCGCCGCGAGGTGGCTTTGATTTAATCGCATCCGGTATGTCTGGATTGATGGCGATCAACGGTCCGCCTGAGGGTCCGCCATACCGTATTCCAGTCCCGGTGACGGATGTTTGCGGCGGTATGAACGGTGCGATTGGCGTGCTATTAGCACTGGCCGCACGCGAGAAAACCGGTCGAGGCCAGCATGTCGACACTTCGCTTTATGAGTCCGGAATCGCTCTCGGCGTCTACGAGGCGGCAAACGTGTTCGCTACAGGCGAAGTCCCTGAACGGCTTGGCCAAGCGCATCGTGGCAGCGCACCTTACCAGTTGTTCCCGACCTCAGACGGTTACATGACCATTGGTGGGGCGCAAGATAGTTTTTGGCGCGGCGCCTGCGAGATCCTTGGATGCGAGCACTTGATCGCGGATTCTAGGTTCAAGACCAAGGCTGACAGGGTAACCAATAATAAGGAACTGGTGGCCGAGATGGAGGTCTACTTCCGGGACCGGACAACGGCGGCGCTGTGCGAAGCCTTCGAAAATGCGGGCATTCCGGCGGGCCCTGTTATGAACCATGTCCAGGTCTATGATGATCCGCAGACACGCTCACGTGAAATGGCGATCGAAGTTACCCACCCTAAAGTCGGGCCGATGAAGACAATCGGTGTACCCGTTAAATTATCTGGCACACCCGGTGGAATTAGAGGACCTGCTCCGCTCTTGGGTGAACATACTGAAGACGTGATCGAAGAGTGGACTGCACAGTCGACGGAAATGGCCGACGATTAACATTGCAACGCACGCGGGCAACGTCTTTACAGTGAGACGGTCTCATCCGCCGCACCAAAAAAGGTGCGTGTCACACCTCAAGTGGAGGGCTTTATGCTGAAATTTTACTATAACACCGCGCCAAACCCAATGAAGGTCGCCCTGTTTCTGGAAGAGGTTGGGCTAGAGTATCGACCGGTTCCAGTTGACTCGCGTGCCGGTGATCAGTTCAAGCCCCAATATGTTGCGATCAACCCGAACGCCAAGGCCCCGGCCATTGTTGACGACGGCAACGTGGTATTCGATAGCAACGCTATTTTGCTTTATCTGGGCGAGAAGACCGGTAAATTCATGCCGCAAAATAGCGTCAAGGCCCGTGGTGAATTGCTCTCCTGGATGATGTTCGTGGCCAGCGGAAT
>PBMU01000102.1 GCA_002722775.1 Rhodospirillaceae bacterium | reverse complement strand
GACCCGCGAGGGCGGCGAGCCCATCTGGCCGGACGTGAAGGCCGAGTTTCGGAAGATACCGGGCTACGAGGTGCGATGGTCCCTTGTCTACGCCAAGGACTATGGCGTTCCGCAGAACCGCCCCCGTGTTCTCCTGGTTGGTATCCGCAAGGATATCCTCGATGCCTGCCCTTCCATAGACCCGAAGGCCGACGCCGAGGATGCCGTGAAATGCGGTTTCCTACCTGCAGGTCAGCCGGGCGCTTTCCCACACTTGAGCGACCTGCTTGGCGACCTCGTGGACCCAGCCGTGGCCGACAAGCTGCGCTCCGCCCGGTTTTCTTCTGGCACGTTCGAGACGACGAGCTATCCGCGCCCTGCCCGTACAGCGATTCAAAAGCACTTACGGACACCTCCTCCCTGGGACCCGAATGGCCGGGTGAGGCTAACCGAGCAAGAATATTCCAAGCACAAGTGGGCGGTGGTCGATAAATTCGACCATATGCTCGCCAACAACGGTGAAATCCCGGAGCACTACAAGACTCGGAAGTTTTCTCAGAGGGTGTTGCCTGCGCATTGGGGCAACAAGGAGCCGCACATGACGGCGACCTCTTTGCCCGACGATTACGTGCATTACTGTCAGCCCCGTATCCTGACGGTTCGGGAATGGGCGCGACTCCAGCTCTTCCCGGACTGGTACCACTTCGCAGGCAAGCGCACGACAGGCGGGATTCGTCGCGCAGGGAACCCACTCGAAGGCAACTTCGACCGGGAGGTGCCCAAGTACACCCAGATCGGTAACGCGGTTCCCGTTGGCTTAGCCGAGAAAGTTGGCAAGCACTTCCGGGGGATTCTCGATCAAGCCCTGGGCGAGAGGTAAGGCCGTTCATGCCACTCAGACCGCTCACCGACACCGAACGAAGAAGGATTAAGCGGCTTACGGCAGAGTCCGTCGATATCACGCTGATCCAGCCGACACGGACAGGACTCGAAAAGTCGATCCTCGATGCGACCGCCCCCGTTCGGAATTTCCTGCGCGTCCGCGATATCCATGACTATGAGCTGCAAGGTCAGGGGGCTACAGAGCACGGCGTGAAGATCGAGGCCATCTTGATGGATGAGCGCAGCGCCACCCGCTCGATAGCTTCCCTGTACCGCCCGAAGACGAAAGCAGGCGATCCGCGCGTCTGGTTTACGAAGCTCCCGGCCTATGCCGACCCCGATGATATGCTCGCGATCACCGCCCGCGAGGGTCGCTTGATGGTGGTCAACCTGACGAAGGTGGATATCGACCATGTGCTCGACGTGCAGCAATCCGGCGCGTTGTGGGAGCTCCTATCCCAAGTCGATGCGGAAGCAACGGAGGTGGCCAACGAGTTGCTGGAACGGCTGCGCGCGATTGCCCGTACTGGCCTTGTACCGTCCGTTATGGACGCCCGCGCAGACACGGCTATCGGACGTACCTTGGAAACGGCCCTTGGCATCGCGATCAACTCCGCCAAGGAACCGGACTACAAGGGCATCGAGATCAAATCCTACCGCCGCGCCCGGGGATCGCGGGAGAACCGGAAGACGCTCTTCGCGCAAGTGCCCAACTGGGACATCAGCAAGTTCAAAAGCAGTCGGGAAATCCTCGATAATTTCGGCTACTGGCGAGAGCCAGATTTCAAGCTCTACTGTACGGTCAGTACCCGGACATCCAACTCACAGGGTTTATCTTTCGCCCTTGATGACAAGGCAGGACTCCTCAACGAGGTGTCCGATCAACGCGAGATCGGGGCGTTCGCCTCATGGCACCTGAAAGACTTACGAGAAAGCCTTGCCAAAAAGCATAACGAGACGTTCTGGGTCAGCGCCGACGTGCAAGAAGTCGAAGGACGCGATCACTTCCGCTTTCGCGATGTGATTCATACCCGCAAGCCAATTGCCTCGCAGTTCGATATCCTGATCGAGCAAGGCGAGATTACCATGGATCACCTCATCAAGCGCAATGCCAAAGGTCGGGTTTCTGAGAAGGGACCATTGTTCAAGATCAACAGCCCATCCCTTGAGCTCTTGTTCCCGCCAAGCAAAACCTATGCCCTCGCATGACGCCCCGCCCCCTACCCTGCCGTGCGCCAGACCCTCTTATGCGCGGCCAGAAGGTTCGAATAACCCGCCTGCGTAGTTCTCTCTTTGATTGGTACGCGGTCCATGGCCGCGACCTGCCATGGAGGCATGACCGTGCGAACACGTTCGAGCGTATCTGCATCGAGGTGCTATTGCAGCGCACCCGTGCCGAGACCGTCGCCAAGGTGTACCCCGCATTCTTCGGTCGGTTTCGCTCCTGGGCGGATATCGCCGGCGCAGATGTTGAAGAGCTCGAAGAGCGCTTCAAGCCGATTGGCCTCTAGCAGCGCCGTGCCCGGTCGCTGAAGGCTCTATCGACATTTGCAGCCGAACGCGGTGGCCGGTTCCCAGACACGGTGGAGGGTTTGGCCGAGGTTCCTGCCGTTGGCCAATACGTGGCCAATGCAATCCTCGTGTTCCAACATGGTGAAAACCGGCCTTTGCTGGATGTGAACATGGCCCGCGTTATCGAACGCTATGTCCGGCCTCGCAGGTTGGCCGACATCCGGTTCGACCCTTGGCTACAAAAAGCAGCCCATTGGTTGGTTCGCGGAGATAAGCCGGTCGATATCAATTGGGCGGTCTTGGATTTTGCGAGTGCAATTTGCAGCGCGAGGAACCCTCGTTGTTCCGAGTGTCCAGTTTCAAGGCATTGCCCGTCCCGGCAGTCATAGCCTTACCAAGAAACGCGCTCGCCTTCACGACCCGGCTAAAGCATGGCGGGGGGTTTTTCGTGGACGAAGTTGCATGGCAATCCGCTTGTTTCCACGCACAAAGCCATCGCCTCGTCCCTGCTATCCGCGAGGGCATATCCCCATCGTGCCGGATGACATTCTTCTACTTGAGAGGTTTCGAGTTTCCAGACGCGCATACACACTCATAGTCAGGAGAGAATGAATACTTAGTTAACACCATTGTTAACATTAATGTCAATTATAATGTTAGAGTTAAAGGTAACATTATAATTGACGCCAATGCATGAAGCGGGTACCCTTGGCTCATGTATGTAATCACCTTCGCAAACCCGAAAGGCGGCTCGGGAAAAACAACGTCCGCAATGCTCTTGGCCGAGCAGATCGCCGTCTCCGGAGGTCGTGACGCCATCCTTGACCTGGATCCGAACGCGAACATCCTCGCTTGGGCACAGGCCCGCGAATCTGAGGGCAGGGACGTTCCTTTCACTGTTCATGCCCGCCCGCAGGCCGAGGAGACGGTCGAGCTAATCGACAACTTATCCGGCCAGGCCGACTATCTCATTGTCGACCTTGAAGGGTCGAAGGATCAGATCGTCACTTTCGCGCTATCGCGGACAGATTTGTGCATCATCCCGCTCGATGGCTCGCCTATGGAAGCCCGGCAAGCCGCGCAAGCGGTTCGCTTGGTGCAAACCACAGCAAACATGATCCGCGCGCAAATCAACTACGCCCTCTTGTTCACTCGCACCAACGCCGCGTTCCAGACCACGGATGAGCGCGACGTGCGGCAAGAAATGGAGCTCAACAACATCCCGACGCTACCCGTTCGGATCGCCAAGCGCGCGCCTTACACCCGCATCTTCCGGGACGGTGTACTCTTGTCAGAGCTACCTGACATCGTGACGCAAGAAATGCAGGGCAAAACCGCGTCTGTATCCGACAAGGCCATGAAGCAGGTGACCGGAGCCATCGAGAATGCCCGCGACTATGCACAAACCGTCATTGCAACCCTTACGAAGGAGCAGGCGGCATGAGCGGTAAATACGGGTTCTCAGGCGGAATTGACCTGCCCAAAACAACGTCAGCCCCTAAACCGCGACCAAGGGTTGACGGCAGCTCGTTAAGCCAAGCCGTCAAGGCCGGTGCCGATCTTGGCTTCGTTAACAGGGAGCCTACGACGCGCCTTAAGCCTGGTCCAAAACGTAAAGAGCCGCAGGACAAGGTTTCAATTCCTGGTCCAAAACGGGTCGTGGATGACTTCCGGGCCTTTTGCTCGTCACGCGATCTTACCCTGTGGCAAGGTTTGGAGCTGTTGCTCGAAGAGCAGAAGGGCAGGGGCGGCTAGGGCTTTCCGCGTTTCTCAAAGACTTTGCGGCAGAACCCAAGAAACGCCTTATCCGGGTTGGCCGGTGCATCGAGACCACCATCGGCCATCCATTCACGCCATTCTTGCTCTAGCGTGTAGATATCCCATCCTGGCGCAACTTTCCGGGCTTCTTGATACACGTCAGGACTCAAACGGATTGTCCCAGATGGTGCCGACACGGCTGGCGGCTTTTCTGCGTGACGGTTCACAAATATGACCATGTTGCCGTCTAGCCGCACCGCATAATCTGGCATGTGATTGTACGCCTCATCTTGAGCAATGATATTGCCAACAAGGCGCTTAAACTCGCGCGAGGTTGAGGCCGAGCCGCACTTGTCTTGCAACGCCGAAAGACTGATTTTCCATTCTTTCTTTGAGCCACAATGTTTACGGGCAATCTCGTAAATACGCCGCTCTAAGGGCTTGCGTAGTCGGAAATAATTACGGTGGAGGGTAAGCACCTCATGCGCTTGGATCGCGTTGAACACCCAATCCGATAGTTGCACTTCGATTTCCTGCATCCGACCATCACGGGTTTCACGCACGATACGAGCGCGGTCGATGATGCTGAAAATATCGAGTTGCTCCACATCGCCGGTCACGATGTTCGTCTCAATCTGTGTCCCTTGAAGCCGGGCCAGAGCGCTTCGCAGGCCGCTATAACCGCGCCCGTCCGTTGGCCGGTTCGTTGCTTTCAGAAGGTCAAACGCTTTCAAGCGAACAATCTTCGAAACCTTCTGACCCTTGTTGATAGCTGCCATGATTTGGCTGATGCAGTAGATGAGCACGTCGCGGTCGTGTATCGTTGCGAGACCATCCGAGGATGGCTTCACTTCGAGGTAGTTGCGCCCAGTCCCATCTTCGTACCGTCGCTCTCGATGGTCTGGTTTTGTCGAAAGCGAAAAAATGGGATGTGCCATTGAGGCCATGTCACCCTTGGGGGCGGCGTCAAAGATATCGCACACAAAAAAATCGCCTTGTTCCTGCCTATCTGGCAACAAGGGAGAGCGGTCGCCGTCTTTCGTGATTTCACACACCATGACCTATGTTTCGTGATTTCACACACGTGGTCAAGCTCTTTCGTGATTTCACACACATGCTAGGTTCTTTCGTGTCTTTACACACGTTCTTTCGTGTCTTTACACACAATTTATCGTGACTCTGCACACAGGCCAATTTTGAAACCACAATGGATTCAACGCTCTAAAAGCACTTATCCACAGCGTAACACATTATATAACACATATTTAACACTATGAAATTGTTCAGCATTTCAATTATAGATTCAAACACCCAACCTGAAGGCTGAAACAACCAAAGACAGCGATTCACCCATTACCGCTGGTAGAAGGAAACTGTTGAAACTGTTGCGTTAGTGGCCGGCGTGGGCCAGTTTTGGCCTTTCGAGGTTGAGCATGCCGCGCCGATCCCCGTTCAAGCATCACCGTTTTCCGCGCGACATCATCCTTTGCGCGGTGCGGTGGTATCTGCGCTACCCACTGTCCTACCAGGACGTGGTGGATCTGCTCGCAGAGCGCGGGATCACTATTGATCGATCGACGGTGTATCGCTGGGTTCAGAAATTCGGACCTTAATTGACCAAACGAGCGAAAAAGTTTTTGCGCCAGGCCAGCGTCGATTGGCATGTGGATGAGACCTATGTGCGGGTGGGCGGCAAGTGGCGCTACCTGTGGCGGGCCGTCGACGCGAACGGTCAGATGGTCGATTTTCGCCTCACCGCACGACGGGACGCGAAGGCCGCTAAGGCCTTTCTGAACAAGGCGATCAAGCGTGTGCGACTGCACCGGCCCGTGACAATTGTGACCGACAAAGCGCAGACCTATCGACTCGTCATTCGCGAAATCAATCATCGCTATGATCCACATTCTGATAGTATCCGACACATCGACAGAAAGTGGCGCAACAATCTCATCGAGAGCGATCATGCAGCCATGAAACGGCTTCTCGGCTACCGACAAAGCTTTCGATCCTTGCGATCAGCCAAAGCTACCCTGAGCGGGATTGAGACGATCAGAACTATCAAACGCGGCAACATCCATCACAAGCAACCAGGCGTTCGAGGGGGGATAAAATTCATCAGCCAGTTGTTTGCTGACGCATGATCCAGAGAACCTACATCGCCCCAACCCGGCCTCACCTAAACAATGCAACAGTCCTGAGTAGACAGCTGTCATCCCAAGAGCTGCTATTCTTCGACGTGGTTGCCGAGCCAGCGATTTGATATCGACAGAAGCGTGCAATGCGCTGCTTGGCAGTTCCAAGCAGCCTAGTTCGAACAATCCGTCGACACCTAATCAAGCAGATATATCAAAACCGCAATATTAATGTAATCCATACCGACGGCCATGATCTTCGGAAGGTCCGCACATGATTTGCTTATAGGCGCAAAAGAAAGCGAATAATGGTTTTATTACAGCGCCTTAAAAATCATCCTGTATTCATTTAAAAATTCTCTTGCATGACAAGGGCATCTGCTCAACTATGAAAATGTGATATATCATGTCTGGAAGTCAGTAATGGTCCCCCACACGAAGGTCCGAAGTGATGCGCCCCGGGCGGTTGCGGCGTGATGTGTCTGGCAACTTCAGTCCAATCATAACGGAGAAGAAATATGCAGCACTATGGCAACTTACATGGCTCTTTCGTGCGTGCGTGTGTAGTCGGAGCGCTCTCGCTGGGAGCTATCCCCGCCACGGGCGAGGCCCAAGAAAGCAAGGCGCTTGTCGTCGGGCGCGCGATGGATTTCAATTCGCTGGACCCGTCGCGGTCATTCTGTGACACGTGCCAGATCTATCTGTCGTCGGTCTACGACACTCTGGTGGCCTTGGGTGCAGACAACCAATCTCTGCAACCCGGCTTAGCCGAAAGCTGGACGGTGAATGACGCGCAAACCGAGTTCGAGTTCACCATCCGCGACGGCGCCAAATTCGCCGACGGCACCTCTGTCGAGGCCTCCGATGTGGTCTGGACCTTCCAGCGTATGAAGAACCTCAAGGGTTCGCCATCCTTCTTGATGGACGGAATGATCTCGATTGAGGCGCGCGACCCGCGCACGGTCAGGATCTCGCTGGAGTCCTCCAATTCGGAGTTCCTCAACAAGCTCTCGGCGCCTTACGCTGGCATCATGAATGCCGAGGTGGCGGCCGCCGGCGGTGCGATCGCCGACGAGACCGCCGCGGAACAGGACCAGGCCGAGAACTGGTTTCTCAGCAACTCGGCCGGGAGCGGACCTTTTAAGCTAGTGAGCTACAGCCCTGAAGCCGAGTTGCGTCTTGCACGCAATGACGAATACTGGGGAGAAAAGCCGTATTTTGCCGAGGTCGTGATTTCACAGATCCAGAACGCGGTCGGCCAGGCTCAGGCTCTTGAATCGGGGGCGATTGACGTTGCGATGCAGGTCGACGCCGACACGGCCGCGTCGATCCGGTCGGACGACGTCACGGTCGAGATCGTACCGTCTTACAACTTTCTCTATATTGCATTCGCTCCCGGCGCCAAAGGCATGGCGGACGTCCTGACCCCCGAGGTGCGCGAGGCGCTGACGCTGGCCATCAACTACGACGAGATGGTCGAGTTCACGGTTGGCGGCAACGGCGCGAAACAGGCTGCGCCCATTCCCAACGGCTTTCCCGGTACTGCAAACCTGCCGCTGCGCGAACAGAACGTCGAAAAGGCCAAACAAATGCTGGCCGATGCCGGGTTCGAAGATGGTCTTTCGATCATGGCCGGCTATCCCAACGACAATGTCTATGGCGTGGATATCAACATCATGATGCAGAAGGTCCAACAGGATCTGAAGGCGATCAACGTCGACCTAGAATTGCGCCCCTTGACCTATGCCGTCTGGCGCGAAGAACTCTATGGCGACGGCTTGCCGATGACGGGCCTCTATTTTGCGCCCGACTATTACGGCGCGGGCCAGTACCCGGCCTATTTCGCCATGATGCCGGGCACCACTTGGCTGGCACGGTCCGGCCTGGACGACCAGGAGACGCTGGTAAACCCGGCCGCCGCCGACCTTTACAAGCAGGCGCTGGCGAGCTCGGGCGACGAAGCTGAGGCGATCTATGAGAAAATCGGCCTGGAGATGATGAAGGACAACATGATCATCCCCATGGTCAGCCCCAACCTGGTGCTCGCTTATCGTAACGACATCAAGGGTGTCCGCTACAGCGCTTGCTGCAACCTGCCTCTAGCGGAACTGACGCGCGACTAACGAAAGGACGATGCGATGCTGCGCTATGTCATCAAACGGATGATAACCATTCCGTTCCTGCTTCTCGGCGTAGCCAGTGTCGCCTTTGTCCTGTCGCAAATGACCAAGGGCGACCCGTTGGCCGCCCTTTTGCCCGAACGGATGATGTCCAACCCCGAGGTGGTCGCCGCGGTAAAAGCGGAATGGGGCCTCGATCAGCCCCTTCCTGTCCGCTATGGCATCTATATTGGCAATCTCCTACAGGGAGACATGGGTACCTCGTTCACGACCCGCAGGCCGGTGGCGCAGGATATCGCGGAACGTCTGCCCGCGACTCTGGAGCTGGTGATTGCAGCGATGATCGTCGGCTCTTCCGTCGGTATTGGCATCGGGTTGCTGTCCGCCCGGTTCAAGAACTCGGCCTTAGATATCGGCACACGAGGCTTTGCTTTACTGGGGTCATCGGTTCCAATTTTCTGGTCCGGGCTGATCTTTCTCTACATCTTCACGGTGCGGCTGGATTGGGCGCCGGGCACCGGCCGACTCGATGCGCGCAGCACGCCGCCGCCGGACATCACAGGCATGTACACCATCGATGCACTACTCAGCGGGCAGATGACTACCTTTATTGAGGCTCTTAGCCATCTCCTGCTGCCAGCGCTGATCCTGGGATGGACGGTCACGGGCATCGTCGCGCGCCTCGTCCGATCCTCGCTGCTTGATTCGCTGGGCCAGGACTATGCACGCACCGCCCGCGCCAAAGGTGCGCCCGAACGGGTCGTCCTCCTGAACCATGCGCTGCCCAATGCGCTGATCCCGGTGCTGACGATCCTCGGCTTTACGTTCGCCTATCTGATCACTGGTGCCGTCCTAACCGAAGCGATCTTCAGCTGGCCCGGCATCGGATCCTATGCGGTTACAGCCTCGCGATCTCTGGATTACCCGGCCATCGGCGGGGTCACCATCGTCGGCGCGACCGCCTTCCTGCTGGCCAATCTGGTGACCGATATCGCCTATGCGTGGGCCAATCCCAAGATCAAGGTGTCCCAATGACAGCCATTCCCGATATCCGCGTTGTCCCGCGCTGGCGGCGGTCCCGGGCCGTCCTTTCAGTTCTGGGCCAATTGCCGCTGACCGGCAAGATTGGTCTCGCGATCCTCGTGTTCTGGCTGCTGGTGCTCATAACCATATCGGTTCTGCCCCTACCGGACCCGCTAGCCATGGCTGGTCGGCGGCTGCAACCTCCCAGCATCGAGTTCTGGCTGGGCACTGACGCACTGGGGCGCGACGTGTTTTCGCGCACGTTGTGGGGAGCGGTCTACACGATTCCGATCGCCTTCGCGGTGGTGTTGAGCGCAGTGGCGATCGGTTCATTCATGGGCGCAATTGCCGGTTACTCCGGCCGCTGGGCCGACAGCGTCATCATGCGAGCCGCCGATGTCACGCTGTCCTTTCCGCCCATCCTCCTTGCGATGACCGTAGCGGCAACGCTTGGGCCGGGCCTGTCGAACGCCGCAGTGGCGATGGTAATCGTCTGGTGGCCGATCTATGCTCGGCTGATGCGCGCCCAGGTCCTGGAAGTGCGCACGCGCGAGCATGTCGAGGCGGCCATCGCCGGTGGTGCAGGGCGGATGCGGGTGCTGCGGGTTCACATCCTGCCGCTGTGCTGGACCCCGACGCTGATTAACGCGACGATGGATTTCGGCCAGGTCGCCTTGCTGGCGGCCTCGCTCAGCTTCATTGGGCTCGGCGCCTCGCCCCCGACGCCAGAATGGGGCAGCATGATTTCTGAAGGCGCGACCAGGTTCTACAGTTGGTGGATCGCGATGGGGCCCGGTCTTGCAATCTTGTCTATCGTGCTGGCGACGTCCTTCCTGGGCGACGGCCTGCGCGACATCTTCGATCGCAGGAGCAGAACATGAGTGATCCCCTTCTCGCGGTGGATGGCCTGCGGATCGGCTTCGGCCCCGCCAAAGACGGGGCCGAAGCGGTGCGCGGCGTCGGCTTCACGCTAGAGGCTGGCAAGGTGCTGGGCATCGTCGGTGAAAGCGGCTCGGGAAAATCCCTGACCATGATGGCGCTGCTGCAACTCCTGCCGGGCCAGGCGAGGTGCTCGGGCTCGGCTCGGTTCCGGGGCAAGGAGCTAATCGGGATGCGCAAATCCGAGATACGCCACTTGCGCGGCAAGGATATCGGCTGCGTGTTTCAGGATCCGCTCAGCGCCTTCAACCCAGTCAAGACGATCGGCGACCAGATCGTCGAAGCCATTCGCTTGCACGACCGTCGCATCAGCCGCCGCGCGGCCATGAAAGAGGCCGAAGAGTTGCTGGCCGCTGTTTCAATTCCACAGCCCGATCAACGGCTTCGCCAATACCCGCATGAATTTTCGGGCGGAATGCGGCAGCGCGCGATGATCGCCATGGCGATCGCCAACAAGCCGGCGCTGTTGATCGCCGACGAGCCGACCACCGCGCTCGATGTGACAGTACAGGCGCAGATCCTCGACCTGCTGCGCACCCTGACGCGCGAACGCGGCATCGGGCTGGTCCTGATCACCCATGATCTGGGCGTGGTCGCTGGAATGGCTGACAACATCGCGGTGATGTATGGCGGCCGCTTCGTCGAGGCCGGCACCGCCGACGAGATATTCTATCACACCCGCCACCCCTACACGCGCGGATTGATCGAGGCGATGCCTAAGCTGGACCGCCCCGAGGAACGGCTAGTAGCCATTGAGGGGACACCCCCCTCGATATGGAGCCGTCCGCCGGGCTGCAGCTTTGCGCCGCGCTGTTATTTCGCACAGGAGCGCTGCCGTCAGCAGGAGCCCGAGCTTCGCGACCTAGAGCATACGCGCAGCGCATGCCTACGGGCAGAGGAATTGCCGCCGCGCGAGACGGTGGCCCATGCGCAGGATACCGGAAAGGACATGACCCTATGAGCAATGACGAGACGGTTCTCAAAGTTGTCGACTTGGCCAAAGATTTTCCAATCGGCAGCAACCTTCTAGGCACCCGGCCGCTCCAGTTGCTGCGGGCCGTGGCCGGTGTCAGCTTCTCCGTGAAGCGCGGCGAGACCTACGGCCTCGTGGGTGAGAGCGGCTGCGGGAAATCTACTCTGGGCCGTTGCATTCTGAGGCTGCTCGATCCCACTTCCGGGCAGGTGATCCTAGATGGTCAGGATATCACCACTCTGGACGAGCGTGAGATGCGCGCCTTGCGCCGGGATATCCAGATCGTTTTCCAGGATCCGATGTCGTCGCTGCATCCAAAGATGACCGTTCGCCAAATTCTGACTGAGGGGATGCGCCTGGCGAACAAGGCACCCGCACAGCGAGAGGCCGCCATCGACGATCTGATCGAGATGGTACAATTGCCCCGCGAAGTTCTCGACCGCTACCCGCACGAGATGTCCGGCGGTCAGCGTCAACGGATCGGGATCGCCCGCGCCATTTCTCTTGATCCAAAGGTTATCGTGCTGGACGAACCCGTTTCGGCACTGGATGTCTCGATCCAGGCTGGCGTTCTCAACCTACTTCGCGACCTGCAGAAACGTCTGAACGTAGCCTTCGTTTTCATCGCCCACGACCTGGGCGTCGTGCGCTATGTCTCGGATCGGATCGGGGTGATGTATCTGGGCCGGATCGTCGAGACCGGCGACGCGGCGGCGTTGTTTGACGCGCCGATGCATCCTTACACCCAAGCCCTACTTTCGGCGATCCCACTTTCCGATCCCCGGACCGAACGGGAGCGCGAACGGATCATGCTAGAGGGCGATCTGCCCAGCCCGCTGAATCCGCCGTCCGGATGCCGGTTTCGCACACGATGTCCACGCGCGCAGGCGTTGTGTGCCCGCGAAGATCCGATGTTGGAAGGAGTAGAACATCTGACCGCCTGCCACTTTCCCGGCCCTAATCCTGATATAGCGCAGACTTGCTTCTAATTTGATATATCAAATTAGCTTACTGGGCGAAGGAGTGGGGTGGGGCGAGGCTTTCTAATGGCTTAAAATATTCTAAAAATACGCAAGAATAAGCAAATTTCGATAATGTACTTGACCATCCCTCGAATCCTATCATGATATGATATATCAAAAGAACCGAAACAACTGCACCTGATCCTTTGGCCGGTGCTCTGAAATGCGAGGCCCCCATGCTTGAGGCTACCATGACCAAGGAAATGTCCTGCGACCGCGAGCTGCGCGACAGAGCTAACCGCGTCATCCCGGGTGGGATGTGGGGTCACCAACGCGCGGCCGCTGTACCCTCCGAGTTCCCGCAGTTCTTCGACAGCGGTCACGGTGCTCGACTGCGCGACGTGGACGGAAACGAATACATCGATTTCATGTGCGCTTGGGGTCCGATGATCTTAGGCCATCAAAACCCTGTGGTGGAAGAGGCCGCCGCCCGCCAAGCCGCACGAGGGATCTGCCTGAACGGCCCGACCGAGCACACCGTCGAGTTGGCAGAACTGGTGGTGGACACCATCGATCACGCGGACTGGGCCCTGTTTCAAAAGAACGGGTCGGATGCCATGACGGGCTGTGTGACCATTGCACGCGCAGGGTCCGGGAAGCGCAAGATCCTTGTCGCGCGCGGGGCATATCACGGCGCAGTCCCGTGGTGTTCGCCCTCGCTGGTCGGTATCACCTCCGAGGATCGCGCGCATATCCTTTATTTCGACTGGAACGATACCGACAGCCTGGCGGCGGCCGTTGCTGAGGCCGGAGACGATCTGGCGGCGATCATTGTCTCGGCCTTCCGTCATGATCTCAATCGGGCGATGGAAATGCCGACCCCCGCCTTTTCCCAAGCGGCGAGGACGGCGTGCGACAAGGCCGGAGCGGCTCTGATCGTCGATGATGTCCGGGCGGGCTTTCGCCTAAACCTGGGCGGCTCATGGAATCTTATGGGGATACAGCCCGACCTTTCGGCCTGGTCCAAGGCCATCGCCAACGGCCACCCGCTGTCAATGATCACCGGTACGGAGCGTTTTCGCGATGCCGCGCAAAACGTATTCATCACGGGCTCGTTCTGGTATGCCGGGGCTCCGATGGCAGCCGCCGTCGCCACGCTGCGCGAGCTGCACCGCCTGGATGCCCCGGAATTGATGCGCGCGGCCGGGCAGCGGCTGCGCGACGGCTTGGACGAGCAGGCGGCAAGACATGGGTTCGAGCTGGTCCAGACGGGACCGCCCGCGATGCCGCTGATCCAGTTCCTCGGCGACGATGCGAGTGCCAGCCTCGGCGAACAATTTTGCAATGAAGCTTTGCGCCGAGGGGTCTACATGCATCATCAGCACAACATGTTCCTCAGCACCGCGCATGACTTTGCCGAGATCGACACCGCGCTCGAAGCCACCGAGGGGGCTTTCGCGGAAATGGCCAAAAGGCGGCAACGCGATGCTTGAACACGCTCCGCCCAGCCCAGAGGCACAAGACGCCGAGAGCCTCTCGCAGGTGGTGTATAACCGCCTGTGCGACCGGCTCATG
Organism: Rhodospirillaceae bacterium; assembly: GCA_002722775.1. GTDB lineage: Bacteria > Pseudomonadota > Alphaproteobacteria > Thalassobaculales > Thalassobaculaceae. The sequence goes on along the minus strand of PBMU01000102.1, from coordinate 7,891 downwards.
CGCGCTGAACTGCGCCCGCACCAGCGGCTCAAGGTGCGCGAGCTCTCGCGCGAGATGGGGATGTCCGAAACCCCCGTGCGCGAAGCTTTGTTCCAACTCGCCCACCAGGGCGCGCTAGAAATTAAGCCGCGATACTATATCCGCGTCAGGCGGATTTCCGTTTCGGAATACGAGGACATTCGCGACATTCGAATGCAACTCGAACCGTTGGCCGCGGAGCGAGCATTGCCGTTCATAAACGATGATGACATCTGCGAAATGGAACGCTTGCACGCACAGCTGCTGGCGGCCGAGGCGTCGGGCAACTGGCCCGGTGCGCTCAAGGCCAATTTCGATTTCCATTTTGGGCTGTACTATCGATCCGAGATGCCCAGTCTCGTGGAGATGCTCGAACGGCTGTGGATCCGGGTCGGTCCGATCCTGTCTGAACTCTATCCCGAAGCGGCGCCGACCTATGGAGGACGCCACCAGCACGAAGCCGTCCTGGATGCCCTGCGCTCGCGCAGCGCGTACGCCCTGCGCGAGGCGATCCGCATGGATCTAGTCGAAGGCGGCCAGAAACTTCGGCGCCATCTCAAGGCCGTCGAAGTCGATGCCGAAAACCAAGGAGCCAAGCCATGACCCGTACCACCGGCGGCAACGTCTCGCACGAGGTCCTCGAGGACCGCGCCAAGTTCATCCGCAAGGAAACGGTGCGTCTCTCCAGGATCGCCGGGGCGGGGCACTATTCATCCACCTTTTCTTGTGCCGAATTGCTGGCCAGCCTCTATTATGACCAGATGCGGATCGAACCCACCCAGCCGGGCTGGCCGGAGCGCGACCGCTTCGTGATGTCTAAGGGGCACGCGGCCATCGGGCTTTACCCGGTGCTGGCCGACCTAGGGTATTACGATCCCTCCGAACTCGATACCTATACCCGACTGGGATCGAATTTTGGAGATCACCCGGACATGAAGAAGGGGCGGGGCCTAGACTTTTCTTCCGGCTCGCTGGGGCACGGGCTGTCGGTGGGGGTCGGCATGGCCCTAGCCGGACGCATGCAAAGCCATGATTTCCGCACCTATGTGATGCTCGGAGATGGCGAGTTGAGCGAGGGACAGATCTGGGAGGCCGTTAATTCCGCGGGCCATTTCAAACTGCGTAACTTGGTGGTGCTGGTCGATGTGAACGGGCTGTCGATCGACGGACACACCGAGGACGTGATGAGCATCGAGCCGCTCGGCGATCGGTTCGCGGCCTTTGGCTGGGACGTGCAGCGGATCGACGGGCACGACCTGACGGCGATCCGGCATGCCTTCGCGGCGCTGGAACGGGCCGACAGCGGCAAGCCGCAGGTCATCATCGCCGATACCGTCAAGGGGCGCGGGGTGGCACGGATGGAAATGTCGCTGGACTGGCATGTCGGCAACCTGGTCGGCGAGGATTACGACGACGTGATGGCGGAACTCGACGCCGGATTGAAACCCATTGAACCGGAGGCCACGCAATGACGACCGAAATGCAAGATGAGAGCGAAATCTTTCGCGGCACGACCACCGGCGCCACGCAGCTGCGCGACAAGCGGTCCGTGCGTGGCACGCCCAAAGCGGGAATGCCCGCTTTCGTTCTCGGCGAGGAACTGGCCGACCTGGCCGAAACCGATCCTCGCATCGTCGTGGGCACCGCCGATCTGGCTTCGGCCAACCGGACCAATGATTTTCGCGACCGGCATCCGCATCGGTTCGTGAATTTCTCGATCGCGGAAAAGAACATGATCACCGCCGCCGCCGGCATGGCGTCCTGCGGCCTGATCCCCTATGTAGCCACCTTCGCCAGTTTTTCCGCGATCTTGGGGGCGGAACAGATCCGCACCGACTGCGCCTATCCGCGCATGAACGTGCGCGTCCTAGGCAGTCACTCAGGCATGTCGATGGGATTCTACGGCAGTTCGCACCACGCGCTCGAAGACCTGGCCATGCTGCGCTGCATCGCTGACCTCAAGGTCGTGTGTGCCACCGATGCCAACCACTTACGGGCGGTCCTGCGCGCCTCGGTCGAACACCCCGGCGCGATGTATATCCGCCTCGGCCGGGGTCGCGACCCTGTGGTCTATGACACGGTGCCCGACATCAGCTTCGACCGGGCCATCCGGCTGCGTGAGGGACAGGACTTGACCATTATCGCCTGCGGCTCACAGGTGCGCGCCGCGCTCGATGCCGCAAACGAGCTGCAACAAGATGGGATCTCGGCGCGCGTTGTTGACATGTTTACCATCGACACGATCGACGCCGACGAGGTCCGGTCCGCCGCCGAGGACACCGGCGCGATCCTCACCGTGGAAGAGCACAACATCACCGGCGGGCTTGGCTCCGCGGTGGCAGAGGTTCTGCTCGATCTGCCGCGCGTCCCCTTTCGCAAGCACGGCGTGCCCGACAAGTTCGTAGAGGTCGGCCCCCCTGCCGCCCTCTACGCGCATTACCGGCTGGACAAGGCCGGAGTGACCGAGGTGGCGCGCGAGCTGCTGGCACGCAAGGCGTAACCCGGGGCCGCACCCTAAAGGTATAAAGATATGAGCCAGACAAAGGTGGATGACCATTCCGCCCCTGAAAAACCATCCCCCTCCCTGCCACTCGACGGGGTCAAGGTCTTGGACCTGTCGCGGGTTCTCGCCGGGCCCTGGGCCACCATGAGCCTTGCGGATCTCGGCGCCGAGGTCTGGAAGATCGAGAACATCCAAGGCGGCGACGACACCCGCTTCTGGTCGACTCCCAGCTACAAAGGGGTCAGCACTTACTACCTCTGCGCCAATCGCGGCAAGCAGAGCCTTGCCGTTGACCTTAAGACCGAACCGGGCCGCAGTATCGTGCTGGAGCTGGCTGCGCAGGCCGATATCGTCGTCGAGAATTTTCGCGCCGGGACGATGGACCGGTTGGGCATCGGCTACGAGACGCTCAAGCAGGCGAACCCGGCGCTGATCTATTGCGCGATATCGGGTTATGGACAGACCGGGCCCGAGGCCGACAGGCCCGGCTACGATTTCGTCATGCAGGCGGAAAGCGGACTGATGGCGATCACCGGCGATGCCGAGGGGGTCCCAACCCGTTTCGGCGTCGCTATCACCGATCTCGTCGCGGGCATGACCGCGACCCAATCTATCCTCGCCGCCCTGTTTCAGGCTCGCGCCACGGGACAGGGACAATTTATCGACGTGGCCTTGCTGGATTGCGCCATGAACACGCTGGTGAACGTGGCGACTGGCTATCTCAACACCGGCGACGCCCCTAGGAGATACGGCAACGGCCATGCCACGGTGGTGCCCTACCAGACCTTCGAGGCCTCCGACGGGACCTTCGCGCTGGCTGTGGGCAATGATCGCCAGTTCGCCGCGCTGTGCCGTCGGGTGCTGCACCTGCCTGATCTCGTGACGGACACGCGCTTTGCCACGGCCAAGAGCCGCGCGGTACATCGCGATGCGCTGCTGCAGCATCTCGAACCTGCATTTCGAGCCAGAACATGCGAACACTGGCTCAGCCGCTGCCGCGCCGAAAGCGTGCCTGCGGGGGCTGTGCTGGACGTGCCCGCGGCGCTCGACAGCGACCCGGTGCGTCACCGCGATCTGGTGGAAACGCTGGACCATCCGCATCTGGGTCCCATCCGCATGCTGCGCGCGGCACACGGCCTCGCCGCACAGGCCGACCGGCCCCACCGCGCTCCGCCCATGCTCGGCCAGGACAGTGCCGGGATACTGCGCGACGTGCTGGGCTATGGATCAGCACGCATCCGCGAACTCGCAGAGAGCGGCGTGATCGCAGAATTTGATCCTGAAAAGGAACAGTCATGACGAACCCATACCCCGACGTTTTGCTGCATATCGGCGGCACTTGGCGTCCCGCAGCCGCGGGCGAGACGATGAACATCGAGAACCCCGTCGACCAGTCCGTTCTGGGCCAGCTGGCCCATGCCCGCATCGCCGATCTCGAACAGGCCGTGGACAGCGCCGCCCGCGCCTTTCCCGCCTGGAAGGCAAGCTCGCCCTTTGATCGCTTTAAGCTGTTGCGACGGGCCGCCGACCTGCTGCGCGAGCGTGCCGACCGGATCGCCACCTTGATGACCCTGGAACAGGGCAAGCCACGGGCCGAGGCTCGGCTCGAGGTGCTGGCCGGTGCCGATATCATCGACTGGTTTGCCGAAGAGGCGCGGCGCAGTTATGGGCGGATCGTGCCGGCGCGCCTTCCCGGTGTCGAACAGCTCGTGCTGAAAGAGGCCATCGGCCCAGTCGCCGCCTTCACGCCGTGGAACTTCCCGATCAACCAGGCGGTCCGCAAGATTTCCGGCGCTTTGGCGGCCGGGTGCTCTATTGTCATCAAGGGCCCCGAGGAAACCCCTGGTTCGCCCGCCGAGCTGGTGCGCGCCTTTGTCGATGCCGGTCTGCCCGAGGGGGTTTTGAATCTCGTTTACGGCACCCCCGCAGTAATCTCAGAATTCCTGATCCCGCATCCCGCGATCCGCAAGATTTCTTTCACCGGATCGACCCAGGTAGGCAAACAACTCGCAGCGCTCGCCGGGTTGCACATGAAGCCCGCCACGATGGAGCTTGGCGGACACGCGCCGGTGATCGTCGCGCGCGATGCCGATGTCGAACATGCCGCGCGCACGATGGTGGCCGCCAAGTTCCGCAATGCCGGGCAGATCTGCGTCGCGCCGACGCGCTTTCTAGTCGAGAAACCGATCTTCGAGCATTTCGTAGATGTGTTTTCCCGGACCACTGCGGATATAGTGGTCGGCAACGGCTTGGATGACAGCACGTCGATGGGGCCCCTCGCCAATGCCCGCCGGGTGGTGGCGATGGAGGAATTTACCGCCGATGCCACTGAAAAGGGCGCGCAGCTCGTGGCTGGCGGAGCGCGAGTCGGCAATGCGGGCAATTTCTTCGAGCCGACGATCCTGTCCCATGTCCCCACGGATGCGCGCGCGATGAACGAGGAGCCCTTTGGCCCCCTCGCGCTCATCAATGCGGTGGACAGCCTCGACGCCGCGTTGGAAGAGGCGAATCGCCTAGATTACGGCCTCGCCGCCTATGGTTTCACCCGTTCCGCGGCAAACTCCGCAAAAATGGAGGCCGGGATCACCAGCGGGATGATTTCCATCAACCACTATGGGCTTGCGTTGCCCGAGGTGCCGTTTGGCGGTATAAAGGATTCCGGTAACGGCACCGAGGGCGGTGCCGACGCTCTGGAAGCCTACCTCAACACGAAGTTCATCAGCCGCAATCACGCTACACGATAGATCTGTACTTGCGCGGGCCCGTCTCGGCGGATGGAAGATTTGGAGCAAAGGTGTGTGGCTCGGGGCTGATCAAATATTGGCTGATGAGGCCTTTCGATCAGTGTGTTCCGCACTGCATCTTTAAACAAGGCGTATATCATCATCCGCTACTGTACTAAAGGCTAATGATTGATCGTGTTCCATTGATCTGCTCGGGCCAGCATAGCTACCTTCAACCCTTTTTGAATCTCCGCCAGAATCTCCTGCGCTTGTTGCGCCCTAAACCGTTCCGCATGAATTTCATAGACCTTGGCGATCTGAACACTCTTTTGCCCACACAGAATACGGGCAACCTCGCTGCCATACGTCCCATATGGCGCCATCGCATCATGAACTAAGGTTCTTACGATGTGCGGGGAATGGCCTGGGGCCACTTTGAACCCTGCCGCCAGTGTCCTTGAGGAAAGCGGTTCGTGCATATGGTTGCCGAACAGCCGCGTTCCCATGCGCTGAACGTAGCGCATCTGGCAAAGCCCATTTTCACCATAGAGCAATAGATCATCGAGGTAGGGCGTCAGGCTATGATGCAGCGGTCCGTTGTGTCGGAACTGGGACTTGCTGGACTCAATACGCAAAAACCATTTGTTTCCTTGGCGCTGGAGGTGAGTGCCAATTTCGAGAGCGTTCGCGTCGCTAAGGCGAAGGGGCATCATGCTCATGAGAGCTAGGAATGCGGACCGCTGGAAATACGTCCTTCGCTTATTGGGGTTGATTGCTTCTTGAGCCTTTCCGCGCCACTTCACCGCTGCCTTTGCGATATCCCTCAGCGTGATCGGATTGGCGGCGAGCTTCCGTACTTTTGTAGGAACTTCAGCCTTCATCTCGCTCCGGTAAATCTCGCAGTCCTCAAGAATGAGACGACGCTTCTCTGCAGGATACTGCACTTCCTTCGCAATCGCCTGAACCGCCGTCAGATAGGTCAAGCGGGTGCTGCTGCGGAGCGCGCGGGCATCTAGGTTGTCGATGAACGCACTCAGGCCTTCATGAGAAAGCTCCAACCCCAATCCAGCCAGCTGTACGGCTGCAAGGTACTGACCAACGCCTTGGATCGTACTTTGGATGGTCGTTTCAGAATAGCCGCGGCGCCCGCGTTTTGGCGTTTCCAGGCGCTTGATGGCGCGCTTGAATTCACGCGGGAACTGATTGAAGGGCAGGGCTTTGCGGACTGACATCAGGCGGCTCCTTTCATCAACAGGTGACCCTGAATCTGAGCCAAAAGTTCCTGGCCCTCCGCATGCAGCCTCGCTTGGTCGACGAATACGTAATTTTTCCGGACAGTCGCTTCGGTGTCACCCAGCAGGGCAGCGATAACCGAATAATCCACGTTCTTTTGATTGGCCATCAGCGTTGCCAAAGCGTGGCGGACTTGGTGTGGCGTCATGGGCACGCCAGCTTCAAGTGTGACTTGCCGCCAGATACCGCTGAGACGGGCATAGGAGGCCCCGCCGAACAGCAGGTCATTGCGGCGCTTATGCGGCGCAATATGCTTTTCAAGGAGGTGCGGGCGGACAGCCTGCACAAACCACTCAACGATCTTGCGGGGATCCCCCCCCTGTTTCGGTGTCAGAGTAATGTGTCGATGGCTGTATCCATTCTTGACGATGTCTGGGGGGGTCGTGAGAACAAGCCCACGCCGGGCCCCGTGAATCTGCACATCAGCCTCGGGGCCGCCGTAGCTCAGTGCTAAAAGCGTAGAGATACGCAAGGGCAGGGAGGTCCAGATTGCAGCGGCGCATGCTGCAAGTCCGAGGGCAATGGCGGACTGCTTCTTATGATGCGAGGCGGTCTCATACCCCTTCATTGCCTGTTGAGCTTCCTCAAACAGACGGCCCGGCAAGCTCAAGAAAGCAGTCTGTTTATTGTAGTCTTGAAGAAATTCTTCGCACCACGAACGGCGTCCCGAAGCCATGGACTTTACGTTTTCGAATTCGGGATAATCTCGCACCAGTTCGGTCAGTGGGGTGGGATCGTGATTACACCCTTTGATGAACAGCTTCCAGTTGTTGAGGTATTCAAAAAGAGTTGTGTGCTGTAGCTTCTGCCATGGGTTTTCGCCTTCCAGCTCCCGTTCAATCACCTCTTCCAAAAGCTCCGGGTGTTTGAGATCATCGCTCTTGCAGAGATCATCTGGCTGTACCAACTCGGCTTCAAGCATCGCCGTGTAAACGTAGGTAACCCCCCGAAGAACCTGATCGGCACGTTCAGCTGAACAGGCATTCTTAGGCTTGCGGCGGTGACCGCGCGGTTCTCCTGCCACACGCTGGGCTCGCCATTTTTCAACTTCTGCAGAAAGGGCAGGGGGAAGGGGCGCGCGGGCACAATGGGTACGCGACTTATGAATATCCATATCGAATACCGGGGACACAGCAACTGATGTCGCATCCCGATATTTGCCGATCAGTTTCACAGCAGCCTGGATGGCCCGATAACGGCCGGCGGTGTCACTTGTATCGATGAGTTTCTGCAGCCACTCCCGAGATACCATTACAGGCACGATGGATGCATCGCGGGCGGCATTCGCCAAGACAGATACCGGGATCAACTTTTTGGGGGGCACATCTGCTTTCAGAAGATCATCCGTCAGCCG
>PBMU01000101.1 GCA_002722775.1 Rhodospirillaceae bacterium | reverse complement strand
CTAAATTGATGCAGAGCACTTGGTCCCAGTCTTCGTCCTTCATGCGCATTAGCAGACCGTCACGAGTCACGCCAGCATTGTTGATCAGAATGTCTATGCCGTTAGAGGAGACAGTCTCCGCCTCTTCAGCTAGAGCCGCCAATGAGTCCGATTGGCCCAAGTCTGCTGTAACCACATGCACCCTCTCGCCAAGGGTCTCAGCAAGTTCATCCAAGAGATCGCCACGCGTGCCCGAGATCACAATTTCGGCACCCTGGGCATGCAACCCACGGGCTATTGCACCACCGATCGCGCCACTAGCGCCCGTAACCAGCGCGCTTCTTCCTTCTAACCCTAACATGTTCCAAAGCCCCTTCGCCTAGAGTTGGGGAACGATGCTGGCGATTTTGCCATGTTCACCGACCGCCGAAGCCACGAGTGAACGGTCTATTCTTTTGTGCAGTCCGGTGAGTACCTTACCTGCACCGACCTCCAAGATAGTGGTCACGCCGTTAGCCGCCATCCAAATCACGCTTTCGCGCCAGCGAACCATGCCCGTCACCTGCTCGACAAGGTGGCCACGGATGTCATCGGGCAAGCCACTTCCTGGTTTTGCCAGAACATTAGGGATCAAGGGAACCGAAGGAGCTTGGATCTTAGTCTCCGCCAGCGCGGCAGCCATTCTCTCTGCTGCAGGCGCCATCAGCGCGCAATGAAACGGCGCGCTAACTGGAAGCATAATGGCGCGACGGATACCGCGTACCTCAGCGATCCGCACGGCTTCCTCTACCGCCACTTTCGCGCCGCTAACGACCAGTTGACCGGGAGCATTGTCATTAGCCAAATCACAAACACCCTTGGATGACGCGTCGGCTGCGATTTTGCGCACGGCATCGAATTCCGCACCGAGAATTGCGGCCATCGCGCCTGCGCCGACGGGAACCGCCGATTGCATGGCCAAACCGCGAAGCCGCAAAAGTCTGGCTGTTTCACCAAGCTCAATCGCTCCAGCGGCGGCCAGCGCTGTATATTCACCAAGCGAATGTCCGGCCACGTAGTTGGCCAATTGGTCAAGCGACTTGCCCGATTCCTCCTCTAGAACCCTTAGTGCAGCGATGCCAACCGCCATCAACGCCGGCTGTGCATTCTGCGTCAAAGTCAACTCGTCCTCGGGTCCCTTGAACATCAGTTGCGAAAGCGGTTCACCCAAGGCCTCATCGATCTCTTCGAAGGTTTCCCGTGCACGCAAGCTGAAGTTGGCGAGTGACTGTCCCATCCCGACAGCCTGGGAACCCTGTCCCGGAAAAACCACCGCCCGTCCTATACTGTCCGTCGCCATGCGCCCTCGTCCAAATTTGAATTATACACTGTTCCCGCGAGAAAACGGCCACGATGAAGAGGTGTCAAGCCCACAGACGGCTAAGCTAACTCCAAGCTCGATAGCACCGATATGGCCTTGCGCCGCTTCTCTATTTCTGTATAGTCCGCCGGTCTCCGACCCCGGGGACGGGGAAATGACATAACTCCTTGCCGGTAATGCCGGCTCGGGGCCGCCAAGGCGGCTGCCGATGAGCCATAAGGAGCTAAAATGGCGTACTACGAGTGCGTTTTTATCGCACGTCAGGAACTCTCCTCAACTCAGGCCGAACAGCTTGCCGACGAAATGGCGGAGATAATTTCCAACAATGGTGGCGAGGTAAGAAACCGCGAGTATTGGGGTCTGAAGAATCTCGCGTACCGAATCAAGAAGAACAGGAAGGGCCATTACACAATGTTTCATTTGGAGGCACCATCCGATGCCGTCCGCGAGATGGAACGAAACATGGGCCTAAACGAAGATATACTTCGTCATCTTACCATCCGTTTGGACGAGCTGCCTGAAGGACCATCCATCATGATGCAAGCAAAGTCTGATCGTGGGGATCGTGGTCGCCGTGGGGATCGTGATCGGGACCGGCCTCCGCGTTCAGATCGTGACGAGACACCGAACCCCGAAAATCGGCTCGAGACAGCGAGTGCCTAAGGAGGTAGATGGACTATGAGCACGCTTTCAATTTCTCGTCCAGCAGTTCGCCGCCCATTCATGCGACGCCGCAAGTCTTGTCCATTTTCCGGCAAAAATGCGCCAAAGATCGACTACAAAGACGTAAAGCTATTGCAGCGATTCGTCTCCGAGCGTGGAAAGATCGTCCCTAGTCGTATCACAGCAGTGTCGGCAAAGAAGCAACGTGACTTATCCAAGGCTATTAAACGAGCCCGTTTCCTAGCCCTAATGCCGTATCTGCTGAGCTGAACTAAGCGGTCCCGGCGACAACGACGGCGATGCGAAATGAGAACGCCCTGGGTCCTGTTAGGGAGCGCCGCGATGGCGAGCGCAGGACTTTATCTAGCCGCCTTGACCGGCTCGCTAGGCGGCATGGTCCTTGCCATCCTCACGCCACTGCCATTGTTCCTGGTGGGATTATCCATTGGTGGGAAGGCGGCCACTTGGACAGGTGGTGCCGCGACGTTGGTCATCGGCCTGGCCAGCACCTCGATGGGTGGAGCACTTTACCTCATCGCCTACGCTATTCCCGCGGCATGGCTGTCGGATCGTGCAAGTCTGTCGCGACGCAGCGAGCAGAACCCAACCGGCCAAACTCTCGAATGGTACCCACCAGGACTACTCTGCACCTGGCTTACGGTAATTCCGATAGTAGTAGCGCTGATGACGTTCATTTATTCGTTCATGAGCGACGGCGGCATGGAGGTATTGGTCACGCGACTGTTGGAGCCCTTTTTGCGTTACTACCAGTCGGCTTATGGAGCGATGTTGCCGGGTTCAGAACCTCTTCCGCCGCATCAGCTCGAGATGATAAAGGCCCTGATCGTGAACGTGGCGCCTGCCATGATGGCGATCGGAGCAATGATGACGCTGTTCCTGAACGGCATTCTGGCCCAAAGTTTACTAGTACGTTTCGGTCGGAATCGCCGGCCATCTCCCTCAATGTCAGAAATCGAATTGCCGAGGCCAGTCATCGTCACCTTCGGAGCCTGTTTCCTAATCGGGGTCACTATCGGTGGATCGACCAGCTATCTCGGGACCACCTTGGCAGGCATTCTTGCGTTTCCGATTTTCCTTTCCGGCCTCGGTGTGGCACACGCGGTAGCGGCGAGCACAAAAGTACGGTTGGGCATATTGTTCACAGTCTATATCGTACTTATGATCAGCCGGTGGGCGACACCCGCGCTGGTGGTCCTCGGGCTGGTAGACCATTTCGTCGGCCTGAAAGCGCGAATGCGCAACAAATCGGCTGGAACATGATGCCAACACAATCGAAGGCCATATCAACCCGTTACTTTCACATCCCACACCCTTCCCTTTAGGAGCGAAGGCAATGGAAGTCATTCTTCTCGAACGCATCGAAAAACTTGGTCAAATGGGTGACGTGGTCTCCGTTAAGGCCGGCTACGCTCGCAATTATCTGCTCCCACAGAATAAAGCTCTCCGCAAAACGGCGGAGAACCTCTCTTATTTCGATTCCCAGAAGGCCCAGTTAGAAGCGGATAACCTATCCCGCAAGAGCGAAGCAGAGCGAGCCGCAACCAAGTTCGACGGCCTAACGGTACCGGTGATCCGGGCCGCAGGCGAGAGCGGACAGCTCTATGGGTCCGTAACTGCACGTGACATCGCCGCCGCCGTAGTGAAGGCCGGGATCAGCATCAATCGCCGTCAGGTGGTGCTTGATCGGGCTCTAAAATCATTGGGTCTGGAGAAAATCCAATTATCGTTACATCCTGAGGTTTCCGTCAACGTGACAGTCAACATCGCGCGCAGCGTTGAGGAGTCAGAACAGCAACTGGAGCTCGGCCGAGCCGTCGGAACAGGCGACGAATTTGATGAAGAAGACGAAACCGCAGTCGAACCAACCAAGCTCTTCAAGCCAGATGCTGCCGTACCACCTGAAGCGGAAGCCCAGGACTTAGCTGACCACGACACTGCAACACCTTTGGAGACAGAAACGGAGGTAAACCCAGGCGCGGTCAGCTCAGATGAAACGACTGGGCTTTGAGCCAAAGATTTATTCATTTCAAACGAACAACCAAACTGGCGAACTTGGGTGGGCTTCAGCGCTGCGCCCTAGGACTTAAAATGTCCGGTTCACTATGGCAAAACCAGGCTCAAATTTTTCCCCAGAATTAACAGAATTCCCAAGTTATAACGCACTGAATTTACAGGATTTTCTATAAACCTGTGAACCGAATTCCAGTGCCTGGCAGTCAAACACCTGTTATTGTCTGTCTCATGGCGACACAAGATGATTCCTCCAACATCAGTCCGATCGGTCTTCGAGAGGTCGGCGTACCATCAATGCGCGAGCCGCCTCACAACCTAGAGGCTGAACAGGGGTTGTTGGGTGCAATTCTAGTCAATAACCGAGCTTTTGAACAAGTTGGCGAGTACCTCACAGCTGATCAGTTCGCAGATCCAGTTCACGGGCGGATTTTTGAAGCTTGCGGCCGATTGATCGAGCGGGGCCAGATCGCTAACCCAGTTACTCTCAAACCGCTTTTTGACCAAGACGCAGCGCTGGACGATGCCGGCGGAGCTCAGTATCTAGTGCGCCTCGCCGCCTCAGTTGTCACGGTCATCAATGCGGACGACTATGGCAAGGCGATTCGCGATGACCATATCCGAAGGCAACTGATCGACCTTGGTGAGGACATCGTCAACGATGCCTACGCACATGACCTCGAAATATCCGCCACCAAACAAATCGAGATCGCTGAGGGCAAACTTTTCATTCTTGCCGAACACGGGTCTTCTGAAGGGGGGTTCATCAGCTTTGGGACCGCGCTCACTAGGTCGGTGCGCATGGCTGAGACAGCATTCAAACGGGACGGAAGTCTGGCCGGGGTCGCGACCGGATTCTCAGACTTAGACAAACAATTAGGCGGCCTTCATCCCTCAGATTTGCTGATTTTAGCCGGTCGCCCCGCCATGGGAAAGACCGCTCTTGCCACCAATATCGCCTTTCACGTGGCAACCTCAGCACAACGGATAGACGACGCCGAGAAGCCAGTAGTCGCGTTCTTCTCGCTAGAGATGTCGGCTGAACAACTAGCAACACGAGTACTTTCCGAAAGCACCCATGTCTCTTCGGAAAAGATCCGGCGGGGTGAACTGGCTGGTGATGACTTCCAGAAACTGGTGCGTGCAAGCCAGGAACTGGAAACCGCTCCGTTGTACATCGACGACACCCCTGCGATCACAGTGTCGACCCTGCGTACTAGGGCACGTCGATTGAAACGAAAACAGGGGTTGGCGTTGATCGTGGTTGACTATCTTCAGCTAATGCGCCCCCCAACCGGACAACGTCCAGAAAACCGAGTGCAGGAAATATCGATAATTACTCAAGGCCTAAAGGCCATCGCCAAAGAACTTAGTGTTCCCGTTCTGGCACTCTCACAGCTCTCCCGCGCAGTCGAGCAACGTGAGGATAAACGACCGGTCCTAGCGGACCTTCGCGAATCTGGATCTATCGAACAGGATGCCGACGTGGTGATGTTCGTGTTCCGTGAGCAATACTATCTCGAGAAGGCGGAACCGGTGCAGCGCCCCGAGGAAAACGATGGGAAGTTTAACGAGCGTCACGATATGTGGCTTGAGCGCTGCAATAAGGCCTACGGCAAAGCCGAGGTAATAATCGGCAAGCAACGCCACGGTCCCACGGGCACAGTGACCATGCATTTTCATGGGCCAACTACCAAGTTCTCCGATTTTATACCAGAGGATCGTCTGCCGGAACAGTTTGGATGACGGGTCTTGTGGAAGGTCTGGGCGCAGCGAGCACAGCCTCGATTCTCCGGATCAACCTCGGCGCGATAACCGACAATTATCGCCAAATAAAGTCGCTGCTTGGATCAACTATATGCGCCGCAGCGGTAAAGGCTGATGCATATGGTCTCGGAATTGACCATGTGGCGCCAGCCCTCGTCGCAGAAGGCTGTCAGGTTTTCTTTGTCGCGACAATCGACGAAGGCATCCAGCTACGCTACATTTTAGCAAACTCTGACATACATATTGCAGTTTTGAATGGTCTTCTTACCGGTACGGAGCGAGTATTTGAGGAACACCAACTGATCCCGGTACTCAACGACCTAGGACAGATCAACAGATGGTGTAAATTCACCGTCGGCATAGAAACACCGCTTGAAGCTATGCTCCACGTCGATACCGGCATGAACCGTCTCGGCCTAACGTGGAGTGAATTTAGCCACCTAATGGAGCTCCCCGATCTGCTTCGCAGCATCCGTTGGCGCTGCGTCATTTCACACCTCGCTTGCGCCGACGAGGCTGACCATCCTATGAATTCTGTGCAACTCAGACGGTTTAACGAGGTGCTAGCCCGGCTTCCGTGCATTCCCGCGAGCCTAGCCAATTCCGGCGGTGTGCTCCTAGGGCCGAAATATCATTTCGACATAGCCCGCCCAGGCATCGCCCTCTACGGAGGTCGCTCCAGTGACCGGCCTGGACACAATCTCCGTCAACCCGTCCAACTGCTCGGCCAGATTCTTCAGGTTCGCGAGGTCAGACCGGGGCAAACCGTCGGCTACGGCGGCACATATAGTGTCACAGTTCCTGCACGAATCGCTACAGTCAACGTCGGCTACGCTGACGGTTATCTGCGGACGCTCGGTGGCAAAGCCCATGTCTGGCTTGGCCTACATCGGCTGACCGTGATAGGACGCATATCCATGGATCTGATCACCGTCGACGTATCAGCCGCACCGCCAGACGTGGCGCAGCCAGGAGCATTTGTCGAGATTCTGGGTGACCGTTTTACGCCGGACGATGCGGCGGCGGCGGCCGGCACGATCTCGTACGAAATCCTGACCAGCCTCGGTGCGCGCTACCGCCGCGACTATGTATGAGAAAACGATATGCCGCAGACGGCGATTAGTCACAGAACGGTCTAGACGATGAACACAGTCGCCGTAATAGGCAGTGCATTCATGAATTTTTTGGCGGCAACCGGCCGCCTGAGTTCGTTTACAGCCGCCGCCATCTCGCATTGCGTGCGTCCTCCATTTTACCCACGCATCCTTTTCCAGCAGATCATCGAGATCGGGTTTTATTCATTGCCGGTGGTTGGATTAACCACACTTTTCTCGGGCATGGTTCTCGCGCTACAAAGCTACACAGGATTTGCTAGGTTTTCGGCCGAAGGTGCGGTCGCCACAGTGGTCGTATTATCGGTGACACGAGAACTAGGACCGGTTCTCGCAGGCCTGATGGTTGCCGGACGCGTGGGTGCCTCGATGGCAGCCGAGATCGGCACTATGCGGGTTACAGAACAGATTGATGCGCTGACAACACTATCGACCAACCCTTTCAAATACCTTGTTGCTCCGCGCATACTCGCCGGGATTTTGAGTTTACCGTTCCTCGTACTTGTTGGCGACATTATTGGCGTGTTCGGTGGCTACATTATTGGCGTCTACAAGTTGGGATTCAACGCCGGCACTTATCTGCAGCGGACAATCGAGTTTCTTGAGCCCATCGACGTCATCTCAGGACTGGTAAAGGCAGCCGCCTTCGGGTTCCTAGTAGCGCTTATGGGCTGCTACCATGGTTATTGGTCAAACCGCGGCGCTCAAGGCGTCGGAGCCGCGACGACCAATGCCGTCGTATCCGCTTGCATTTTGATCCTGATTTCGAACTATGGGATCACCGCATTGTTCTTCGGCAACTAACGGACCTCGCCCATGCGCGACAACTGCGAGCCAAAGATCAGGATCCGCGGCCTCAATAAGTCCTTCGGCGCCAACCAAGTATTGCGAGGTCTCGACCTTGATGTCCAGGCTGGCGAATCGGTGGCGGTGATCGGTGGGTCGGGCACGGGCAAGTCGGTACTACTCAAATGCGTGATCGGCCTTCTCGAACCGGATGCAGGCACCATTGAATTAGATGGAGAAACGGTAACTGGGTTGTCGAAAACGAGCCGCGAGGCAATGATGGCTCGATTCGGCCTTCTTTTCCAAGGTAGTGCGCTCTTCGATTCGATCCCAGTCTTGGACAACGTAGCCTTTGGGCTTGTGAGCGCCCAACAAATGCCAAAACAAAGGGCGCAGGCGATTGCACTGGATAAACTAGCGCAAGTAGGCTTAGACGAGGATGTTGCTGTCATGTATCCAGCGGAACTCTCGGGTGGAATGCGCAAACGCGTGGCGCTTGCCAGAACCATAGCGTCCGACCCAGATATCTTGCTCTTCGACGAGCCGACTACTGGACTAGACCCAATCATGGGAGATGTGATCGACAAGCTGATCGTCAATTGCGTTCATGACCTTGCTGCCACGGCACTCACCATCACGCACGATATGGACAGCGCCAAGCGGATCAGTAATCGAATTGCAATGCTCTACGGTGGCCGAATAATTTGGTCCGGGCCGGCTGTCGAGGTGGACACGTCGGGTGACCCAGTGGTCGACCAATTCGTTCACGGCCACGTCAAAGGCCCAATCACGTCAGGTTAGTCGGGGAAAAAGGATATTGCAAAATATGCCCAAACCGGCGCGTCACTACGTATGTCAAGAATGCGGATCCGTGCACCCCCGTTGGACTGGACGGTGTGGTTCCTGTGAAGCTTGGAATTCGGTCATCGAAGAGAGCCCTGAAATTTCCGCACCCAACACCAGGGGTGGATCCGAGGGAAGAATAATTCCCTTCGTACCCCTTTCGGGGACGTTGGACTGGTCGCCGCGCAACGCCTCTGGCATCACCGAATTTGACCGGGTACTCGGTGGCGGTCTGGTGCCCGGCTCGGCCATTCTGGTCGGCGGTGATCCCGGTATTGGCAAATCAACTGTACTGCTACAAGTCGTCGCCAAACTCGCCGAACAGGTGGAATGCGTGTATGTCTCGGGGGAAGAGGCACTCGACCAGGTTCGGATGCGCGCAGTTCGCCTGGGTATAGAGAAAGCACCAGCCCGACTTGCGGTTGCGACCAACGTCCGCGACATTCTGGCCAGCGTAGACACACATGATGCACCCCAAATCTTGGTCATCGACTCGATCCAGACCATGTATGTCGACGCACTCGGTTCCGCGCCTGGCACGGTCTCCCAGGTTAGGGCCTCCGCCCAAGAACTGATACGCGTCGCCAAGAAGCGCGGCATAGTTCTGCTGCTAGTTGGTCATGTGACGAAGGAGGGGACCATTGCCGGTCCCCGCGTTCTAGAACACATGGTCGACACGGTGCTGTATTTTGAGGGTGAACGCGGTCATCAGTTTCGTATTTTACGTTCGGTCAAGAACCGTTTCGGGCCAACTGACGAGATCGGTGTCTTCGAAATGACGGAACGTGGGCTGGCCGAAGTCACCAATCCGTCTTCCCTGTTTCTGGGCGAACGTCGTGACGATATCTCGGGTGCGTGCGTCTTCGGCGGCATGGAGGGAACCAGACCGCTTCTGGTCGAAATACAGGCACTGGTCGCCCCGTCCCCTTTCGGCACCCCCAGACGAGCAGTAATAGGGTGGGATTCCAGTCGCCTCGCGATGGTAACGGCCGTTTTGGAAGCAAGGTGCGGCGTGTCCTTTGCCAATAGCGACGTTTTTCTTAACGTCGCCGGTGGCTTAAAAATCAATGAGCCGGCCGCCGACCTAGCGGTCGCGACAGCATTGCTTTCTTCGTTCTCGGGCACTCCAGCCCCCACTGACAGCGTGATCTTCGGCGAAATTGGGCTGTCTGCCGAAGCCCGGGCTGTCAGTCACACCGATGCTCGGCTGAAGGAGGCAGCGAAACTTGGCTTCGGGCGCGCAATAATCCCCTCGATTGGGCAATCTAAAATAAAGTCCCAGCCGAAACTCGGACTGCAGATCAAAGGCATCTCAAATCTCCAGGAATTGGTAAATATGTTCAAGGACGACACCAATAGTGGCCGCCGGGCCATGTGAGCCAAGTTAAGTAAGGGCCGTCAAAGGGGAACTCTAGAATGACTGACCAGCCAATCAACGTGACCGATTTGATCATTCTTGCGGTCGTGTTGATTTCTGGATTTTTGGGGTTTTTTCGGGGCTTCATACACATGACACTTTCGATTACCGCCAAGGTTGCCGCCGTATTTGCGGGGATCTATGGATATCCGCTTCTTGCGCCCAACCTTTCTCCATATATTCCTGAGCCCTCGCTCGTGCCTTGGGCTTCGGGTTTTGTGATCGGTCTGGGAACGGTAATCATGCTCTCAGTCATCGCCCACTACCTCGCAAAAGCTCTACGCCTCGAAGGACTGGGTGGGATCGACCGATCACTCGGCTTTCTATTCGGTCTGACAGGCGGCGCGTTCCTGGTCTCACTCACCCTTCTGATCTTCCAATGGGTGATCGACGATCAGGACTATCCGGAGTGGCTCGCAGACGCCAAGTCAATGCCTCTTGCCCGATCCGGTGCCGACCTCCTAGTACGACTGCTTCCCGTTGATTTACGACCTCCCAAAAAAGAGATGGATGCCCAAGCTCAGAAAGCCGCACGCGACTTGGTTCTCGAACGGTTGGTAAGCCCTCCGGTGAAATCCAATGCGCGACCAGATCGATCCGGGTATACTGAAGAAGAGCGAGACGCCATGAACCGTGCCATTAAGAGCAGCAGGTGACGGAACTTCCGACAAACCTTGGGACTGGCTATGGCCTATCGGCACAAAAAGCTCAATCTTTATCCCTGGAATCAAACGTGACCTTGCTCGATTCGCGTCTCGACGACGATCATCTGCATGAAGAATGCGCTGTTTTCGGCATCATCGGAACACCAGACGCCGGCCCCCACACCGCTCTCGGCCTACACGCATTACAGCATCGGGGCCAAGAAGCCACGGGCATCGTGAGCTGGGACAATCACCACTTCCACGCTCACCGCGGCCTGGGACACGTAAGCGAGAATTTTGGCGGCGGCTCTTCGAGCACCGTCGCCGAACTTTCAGGCCATGCCGCCATCGGACACAACCGATACTCCACGACTGGCGGAACCAATCTGCGTAATGTACAGCCCCTGTTTGCGGACATAGAACTCGGTGGACTCGCCATCTGTCACAATGGCAACATCACCAATGCTCTAGAATTGCGAAAAGACTTGGTGAGCCAGGGATCTCTTTTCCAGTCAACCACCGATACCGAAACGATTATACACCTGATTGCGCGTAGTACCGCGTCCACCTTGGCCGAACGCATGGTCGAGGCGATCCGTCAAATCGAGGGAGCCTTTTCACTGGTTTGTCTCACCCAGGACGCGGTGATTGGCATTCGCGACCCACTAGGGGTGCGGCCGCTGGTACTGGGTCGGTTGGGTGAGGCCCATATCGTGGCTTCGGAAAGCTGCGCGTTCGATATTGTTGGTGCTGAGTTTGTGCGTGATGTCGACCCTGGGGAGATGGTGATCTTATCATCTCGTGGGGTCCGGTCGGTTCATCCTTTTCCCAAGCGACCGAGCCGGTTCTGCGTCTTCGAGTATATCTACTTTGCACGGCCTGACAGCATCGTCGAAGGGCACAGTGTCTATGATGCGCGAAAGGCGATTGGGGCCGAGCTTGCCCGGGAAAGTTACGTAGACGCCGATATCGTCGTTCCCGTGCCTGATTCAGGTGTGCCGGCGGCGGTTGGATACGCTGCAGCATCAAACATCCGCTTTGAACTTGGCATCATCCGGAACCACTATGTTGGCCGGACATTTATCGAACCGACAGATCAAGTTCGCCACCTAGGAGTGAAACTGAAACACAACGCCAACCGGTCGCTGATTAAAGGAAATAGGGTGATCTTGGTAGATGATTCAATCGTGCGAGGCACCACATCGACAAAGATTGTCGAAATGGTTCGGGCCGCCGGTGCAAAGGAAGTTCACATGCGCATCGCCAGCCCCCCTACCACACATTCATGCTTCTACGGAGTAGATACGCCGGAGCGCGAAAAGTTGCTCGCGGCCCGTCTTTCTATTGGTGAGATGGCACATGAGATTGGAGTCGATAGTCTTGCATTCTTATCGATCGATGGCCTGTATCGAGCGATGGGTGAGCCAGGTCGCGACAACGAAACACCCAAATTCTGTGATGCGTGCCTGACGGGCGAGTATCCCATCCGCCTAACTGACCACGAGGGCGGCGCGCGCGGAGTTCAACTCTCCTTCCTTGCCGAAGCATCCTGACCCAAGTACTGGAGCGCGCATCATGGCCGATCTTCTTAAGAAACGGATCGCGCTAATCACGGGAGCCTCGAGGGGTATAGGCTCCGCCATCGCCAAAGGATTTGCCGCAGAGGGAGCACACGTTATCCTTGTTGCGCGCACCGTCGGCGGGCTCGAGGAGGTCGATGACGAGATCCAAGCTGCCGGCGGATCCGCGAGCCTAGTACCAATGGACCTGAAAGACTTTCCAGCGATTGACCGGCTGGGTGCTAGCATCCACGAGCGTTGGGGTAAGCTCGACATCCTTGTGGCCAACGGCAGTATGCTAGGCCAGCTGACGCCAATTCATCAATATGACCCAATCCTCTGGGATGAGGTGATCGCCGTAAACTTGACAGCTAACCAACGTCTGTTGCGCAGTAAGGATCCCCTCCTTCGCAAATCGAATGCAGGGCGAGTGATCTTCGTGTCCTCTGGTACAGCCCAGACAGCTCGCCCATTTTGGGGCGCTTATGCGGTTAGCAAGGCCGGGCTCGAAACCATGGCTCGCAGCTATGCAGCCGAGAACGCCAATTCGAAACTTAAAATAAACATTGTCAATCCGGGTGCTACGCGGACTAATATACGGGCAGCTGCCTACCCAGGCGAGGACCCAAAAACCGTCAAGGCACCAAAAACCCTGGTGCCTCTGTTCTTGGAATTGGCTTCCCCAGCCTGTCTGAGGAACGGTGACTTGATAAAAGCATGACGAAAAATCAAATCTAACAGCGGCAGAAGATCACTGGCTTCGGCGGCCTTTTAGTACCTTCTCGATGCCTGCAGCAGCGAGTTCGAGATTGTGAAGCGTCTGCTCCATCTCCTTGCGCCGGCGATAATCGATGTCCTCGAACCGGAGCGCGAAACGAATTCCCTCAGCCCGACCCTTGATGCGCTTCAAACGCACACCGTCCTGGACAATTTCCTTCTGGCCGCGCCGGCCCAGATTCGACGTATTCATTTCCCACCGTCGGTAATAATGTTTGTGGTTGCTTCCCCACAATCTCTCATGGAGTCGAGCCAGATCTTCAATCATGACCCACCGACCCGCTGGCTATGTCTGGCGCACGTTCTCATGCCCCTGGCCCTTTTAAGGTATACAAAATGGCGTGCCGGCTCGCCCACATTTAGTTTTCCTCTCCAACATATGGATTGCGACCGCCACGAATCATAAATCGGATAGGCACCGCTGGGAGACAAAAATCATCACGCAAGCCATTAACGAGATACCGAACATACGAGCCTGGCAAGGCGTCTGGTTGGCTGCAGAAACAAGCAAAGGCTGGTGGCCGAGTTTTTGCCTGAGTGATGTAGCGTAGCCGAACGCGACGCCCCCTGGACAGCGGTGGGGGATGACGGTCGGTCATAGACCTAAGCCAACGATTAAGCTGCGACGTCGACACCCGGAGATTCCAAGTGTCATAGACCTTTAGAACACTATCGAGAAGTTGATCGAGGTTGCGGCCACGCAAGGCCGATACCATGACATAAGGAATGTCACGCACCTGCGGGAGTGAGATTTCTATTCTATTACGCAAGCGATCGAACGCCTGCTGTTTGTTCTCGACGATATCCCACTTATTCGCCGCCAGAACTAGGGCGCGGCCTTCATCGATGATGTGCCGGGCGATTGTCAGATCCTGACGCTCCAACATCATAGTCGCATCAATCATCAAAACAACAACATGGGCAAAGCGGATGGCGCGTTGGGTATCCTGCCCGGACACCTTTTCAAGCTGGCCCTGAACCCGTGAGCGCCTCCTGAGACCAGCCGTGTCGACTAGCCTCAATGGCTGGCCATTCCAGTTCCATTCGACCTCGATTGCATCCCGTGTGATACCCGCTTCCGGACCAGTCAAGACACGGTTCTCACCAAGCAACGAGTTCAGGAGCGTGGACTTTCCCACATTCGGTCGCCCTACGATTGCAAGTCTAAGAACACGTGGCGTGTTCTCGTCACGCCAAGTGATCCTGCCGCCGTACACCTCATCGATAATGTCGTCCGCGTCGGCTGCACATGGCTCACCATCTTCCTGTGACCCTCCACCACACAGGAACCCAACAATCGATTGATACAGGTCCGCTAGTCCCTCACCATGTTCCGCAGAGATTGCCACCGGCTCGCCAAGCCCCAAGGAGAACGCCTCGTAAAAACCGCCCGCCGCAGTTTTTCCCTCGCACTTGTTAGTCACCAGGACAACCTTGTCCTTAACGCGCCTCAGCCAACGTGCAAAATATTCGTCAATCGGCGTAACACCGGCTCGGCCGTCGATCAGCATCAGGACCACGTCGGCGTCAAAGACCGCCGCCCTGGTCTGCTGGTGCATCCTCCCTGCGAGCGCCTCGGCATCGGCATCCTCAAGGCCTGCAGTATCAAACACCCGGAAAGAAAGGTCAGCAATACGTCCGAGGCCCTCCCGTCGATCCCGTGTCACTCCTGGAATATCGGCAACAATCGCTTCGCGTCGTCCCACGAGACGATTAAACAGCGTGGATTTCCCAACATTGGGCCGACCGACGATGGTGACAGTGAAGGTCATACGCGAAGCCTCCCTGCTACCGCGCTAACGATAAGCGATCAAGAGGGCCCCATCTGTCAGCAAGTAGATCGTCCGACCTGCGATAATGGGTGGAACGAAGATTGGCCCACCAACATCGACAACCCCAAGCGGTTTGCCGCTATAGGGAGAAATCGCATGGAGCTCACCAAGTGACGAAGCGACGAGAAGACGATCACCCGCTAAGAGCGGACCCGCATAGGAAATCAGACCTTCGCGGTCTTCGGGGCTTTCGAAACGCGGGAGGCGGGTGAGCCAACGGATACGTCCATCACGCCGGATTAAGCAAATTACCTCGCCATTAGTGGATACAATATAGATGAATTTACCTGCTACCCAAGGCGTGTGGACGCCTGCTATCCGGCGTTCCCAAACTCGTGTGCCCGACTTAAGGTCTAACGCACTAAGGCGTCCGGAATGACTAATTGCAAGTACAAGATTAGCGTCAATCACCGGACTTCCGCGAATGTCAGCCAGGCTCGCGACGGCGTTAGCCCTCCGAATCTGGCTCAGACTATTAACCCAAAAAGTCCGCCCAGTTTCTGCCTTGAGGGCGAAAACCTCGCCCGACGAATAGGGCACGATCACGACATTGTCCCGTACCGCAGGACTAGCACCCCCAAGTAGCGAGGCTATCTCAGCGATACCTGAATGGGTCCACAGCCGTTTGCCGTTCGAAGCAGAAAGCGCGATGGCCCGATTATCAATTGTCGTTACAAACAATCGCCCATCGCTATAGGTCGGAGCGCCACGGATTGGGCCGGATGTTGATACCCTCCATTTCTCCTTTCCTTGGACCGCATCAAGTGCAATAACAAATCCAGCACCCGTCGCAGCGAAGACCATTCCCCCGCCCGTGGTAATCGCTCCACTATAGACCACGTCCTCCTCGTCTGGAGCAGACGTATCAGCGGTCCAGATCCTCTCACCAGTGTTGGCATCGAAAGCTGAGATAAGCCCGACCGCATCCAGGGTATAGAGTTTGCCACCAGCCACTAACGGCGCCGCCAGCAACGAAACGTCGTCGTTACCGCCCGTCCCGATATCAATGCTCCACCGCTTTATTGGCAGGTCGTTTATCGCGGGATGGCCGACCAGATGCCGAGCATTCCCACCCGGCTGCGGCCAGTCCGTATTTTCGACAGGGCGCGGGAGTTCGACCGGCATTTCCGCAAGAAGTTTGTCAGGAACCAGATTGCGTCCTAGCGCCATGACAGAGATGCGCTCGCCCGGAAGCGATGGTCCGCTCCTCGTCTCGCCGAGAAATCCGGCCCCGCACCCCACCAAGGGTAGGGCTAGCACTAACGTCGCCACCCAGTTGCACTGTCGGTTCTCGACGATCGGCACTTGTTTAGTTGTCCCGGTCACTGTGTTGGCAAAGCCTTCAACATCTCGGCAGCACGAGCACGCATCGCGCGCGGCGTCTCAGCATCGTCAGCCAGCGTTATGAATGCCTTTCTAGCCTGCACCATGTCCCCCGTCCGTAACGCTATGGCGCCTTGCAATTCAACCGACATAAGCCGCCACGGGCTACCAGCCATAGCAAGCCTCTCTAGCGTTGAGGAAATCGCGCCAGGATCCCCAGTCCCAATCCTAAGTGCGACAGAGCGGAGGCGAGCCAAAGCTCTGAGGTCCTCGGAAACCGACCCATCCCCCGCAACGATATCGTACGCCCGAACAGCGACCTCGTTATCGCCTCGACCCGCCGCCAGCCCCGCCTGTCGTAAGCGAGCCAGGACCGCGTACCCACTATTAGCATCCTCGGCTAAGGACCCTAGCGAGTTGATCGCGCCAACCACATCGCCCTCCTCAGCCAGTTGGATTGCCGACTGATAGGCCGCAGATTCCGCCGCGCGCGCCGCCAAGTCCTGAGCTACCCAATATTTATAGCTACCAACCGCCAGGACCACTACTAGAGCCGCGACGATAACGTATTTGCCATAGCGGTTCCACAGCTTCGCAGCACGATCTTGACGAAGTTCCTCGTCAATCTCTTGAAAAATGTCGGCCACACCGTTCTCCGCCGATTTCCGTCCGGATCGTCCATGATCTTCCCGGACACCACTGCCGCTTCTTCGCGCGCCGAACACTACTCCGCGTAGCGCATGAAATCAAACGAGGCTCGTGGGCTAGAATAATCCTGTGGATTGGTCGATGGTGTGTTGATAGACCGAAGACCATAAACTGCCCAGGGGCTTTACCAGCCTACCTTTTTCAGGAACACTAATGTTTACAATTTGGCAATATAATGGACCGTTACTATTCCCATGGCGAATTTGATTCGGCTCCAGCGTAGCCGCGGCGCAAAACCCGAGGTTTTTTTTAGCAAAGGCGAACTAGGCCAGATCCTATCCGCGTACAGCATGGGCGTAATAAAGGGGGATTGGCGAGATTACGCAATCGACCGCCCACGCTGACACAGCCACATTTTCGATCTTTCGAAGCACTCGGGAGCATCCATTATATTCTGTCGTCAAATCGCAAAAGCCTGGCCAAAGTGACCCGACGTTTGCACTTTTCAACGGCCCTAAACCGGTAACGTCGTCCGGATCGCTGGCGAAGGTAATGGAACGGTTCCGCAGCATGCCACGGCTCGTGAAGGGCTGAGTTCTGTTCCAGCAATTTAGTAGGATCCGTTTGGCGCCAAGATTCTAAGTAGGATTTAGACCGGATTAGTATTGCTGCACCAAAAATGTTCTTGTTATGTTCTATTTCTATTCACTGGGATGGAACATGGGCCGCTTGAAGAACCGCGCACTTGTACATCAGGACCGCCAGAAGCGAGGTGCGGTACTTGGAGATTTGCTCCGAGCAAAGATCGGCGTTTTCTGCTGGTGTAACCGTTGCGGCCACAGTGCTGAGGTCGACGCGGTTATGCTAGTCCAGCAGCTGGGACCAGCGTTCCCGGTCCCCGAAGTGGGGACAAAAATGCGATGCACATCGTGCGAATCTAAGGATGTGGCGACACGGCCAGCTTGGCCATCGCACGGTCCAATTGCCCGGCACGACTAGCCCATTAAAGAAAAAACGCGCCTTATTGGCCATGACCCACCGTCTGGGAATTTCACGATACACCGTACAAAATGTTTCACTAAAGGGCCGGGGACGAACCCCTGGACGATGGCATGCCCCTTGCATTACCGCTGCCAGGCTCCGAGTTTATCCTCAAGAGGTCGCGCACATGATGCATATCGTCAACACGGACCACACCTCTCGACAAGAACGACGGGAAGCTCGGCGAATCAGCGCGCCCATGACCGTTGTAATCGGCAACACACCCTATGCTATCGAGAACTGGAGCTTAGGTGGTATGAAGATCGCAAACTACTATGGTCCGCTCCAACCATCCGACAAGACCGAGATCCGAATCCTAGTTCCCACAACGGGGCCAGGCGCCCTATTCCAAACTAATGCGGAGGTGAGTCGTTATGATTCGCGGGATGTCTCGCTGTCTGTCTCCTTTCAAAGTCTAGACATTCTGGCCCAAGCGACGTTGAATCGATATATGCAAGAACGCGTGGTATATGGCCAGGCCTAGTCAACAGCTTCGGATTTCGATGAGCCAATTCGATCCCTCAAGGGAAATACCAACCAGCGGAAAAACCGAACGCCCAGCAAGTGATCGGGTTGGTCAGCCCGCGGCCACGTTCGATCTTACGAACGGCGGGGCAGGAGAGGAAAGCCGCTCTGGTCGGTCGGACCACACGCTGCCCGAAATCAGTTTTAAAAAGCGCAGCGCCGACGAACGTTCGAAAGAGATCGTGGACCACTTAAAGGACATGATCCTCAATCCCGATCGCGCGGACGGCAAGACGGGCATGAGCTATCGAGACTGGTCACGAACAGCGCGCAAGGAAATCACACACGCGATCCGTGAAGCAGAACAGAGTGCTGCGTTCCGGGAATTCATGTCGGCAAACCGGATTGGCGGATTGTGCGTCCGGGTGGGTTTCATGCTGCTCGCGACCGTCACGTCCTTCGCCGCTTTCTGGTATGGAATTCTGTTCGTTTGGCAAGAACACGGCCCGCTCTGGGGTATTGGAGCCACCCTGTCTGCGTTGGGCCTCTCAATCGCATTTACCACAGCCGGGTTACTGTATGGGGGGGAGCGTCGTGACGCCGCAAAACGCGAAGTCACCGATCGGTACGACGATAACTGAGCTCACTTTCGGTCCCGGCAATGGGCGTTATAGTAAAGACTGGAACTAGCGTCACGAGGCGGACATGTCATTAGATTTCAACGGCAAGAGAATCATCATCACGGCGGCAGGTGGCGGCATCGGACGCGAAACGCTCCGCCTATTCAACGAGGCAGGAGCCAAAGTTTTTATTTGTGATATCGACGAGAACGGACTGAGTGCTGCGCTCTCGGCATATGACAATGTGGACGGCATGGTAGCGGATGTATTGGATCCTATGGCGATAGAAACTCTTTTCGAACGTGCAGACGATTATCTGGGTGGGCTCGACATCATGGTAAACAACGCGGGCACAGCGGGTCCGACCCAACTAATCGAGGAAATCAGTCTCGAGGACTGGCATGCCTGTGTGAACGTCAACTTGACCAGCGCATTCCTCGGTACGCGGCACGCGATCCCGCGGCTAAAAAAAGCCGGCGGCGGCTCTATCATTAACCTATCTTCAGCGGCGGGGAAGTTCGGCTTCGCCCTTCGCAGTCCCTATGTCGCCTCCAAATGGGGGATTGTCGGCCTAACGCGCACGGCCGCTCTCGAACTCGGTCCATTTGGAATCCGCTGCAATTGCATTCAGCCTGGCCCGGTCGAGGGAGATCGCATCAGTCGCGTGATCCGTGCCAAAGCAGATGCTGAAGGCCGCTCAGAAAATCAGGTGCGTGACGAGGTGGTCTCAACGACATCACTCAGAAAGTTTGTCGATCCACACTTTCTGGGAATTTGACCGTTCAACTTCAAGAGGG
>PBMU01000100.1 GCA_002722775.1 Rhodospirillaceae bacterium | reverse complement strand
GATCCCTTTCTTCAAGAAGTTGATAGCAGAGGGTGCGGGTGAGTTGCCAATCACTGATGAACGGATGACCCGATTTTGGATCACTTTAGAGCAGGGTGTGTCTTTTGTGATGTCTTGTATGGAATTGATGCGCGGTGGAGAGATTTTTGTGCCAAAGATCCCGTCGATGCGGATCACGGACATGGCCCGCTGTATGGCCCCCAATTTGCCGCACAAGAGTGTTGGAATCCGGGTCGGTGAGAAGTTGCATGAGGTTATGATTTCTGAGGATGATGCGCGCAGCACAGTGGAATTCGCGGATCGATATGCGATTTTGGCGGCATTCCTTGAGGCCCGGCACGGCTGTTTCCAGGACTTGGACGCTGTGCAGGTGAAACCGGGGTTCTGCTATGCCAGTGATACCAACGAGAATTGGCTCGATGGTGAGGACTTGCAACATATTATGGGCGAATATTGAAATTAATTTAATTCGATCCCAAATCCGTCGCGCTTGTCGTTTGGAGGCGAGTGACCACAGCGATCACGGATTAACAGGATGATATCCAGAAACCCTGCACCACCTTAAGTGCAAGCATTTGGGTGAACCTCCATGCCTTTCCTGGGATCCTCTACGGCCTCGCTTCGGACATATTTGATCGACGCACCGTAATTGCGGTTTCGTTGTTTATTGGAGGGGGGTTTTGTTTTGCGATCGTTCTTGTTCCCGTGCCCGGTTTTGGGGCGCTCTCCGGTCTTACGATAGTCTATGATGGAATCACTTACGCTATTTATCCGATCGCCGTTTCTCATACGAACAACTATCTCGATCCAACTGACCTAGTCAATGCCCGCGCTGGCTTGATTATGGCAATGGCCATTGGGGCAGTATTAGGACCACTCTTCACCTCACTGATTATGGAATGGGTAGGTCCCAATGGCCTCTTTGTGTTTAGTGTAGGAACGTGTTTAGTACTTGGCGGGTTTGGGCTTTTCCGAATGGAATGCCGGGCCGCGCGATCTATGGAGGAGCAGGGGCCGCATGTGTTGGTGTCGCGTACAGAGGTCGTTTCCGCGGAACTTGATCCACGAGCTGGACTCGGAGATGTCGAGGGCGGACCGGTCCATGCGGAGTTGAATTGGGATCGGTTGGAGATTGCCCTGTTCAGGCTGCTTCGGACCCGTAGTATAAGGTAACTACATGTTTTGCTTCAGCGAAAAATAGCCAACGCTCCACAACAGTCCCTACCGACCCAGAAACTAGACTCATTGTTGTTATTGCAATCATTGATATCTGGCTGTCGATTAGTGGGGCGCACAGGGCGCCTAGCGTCGGTATCAAGAAGAGCGTGGTGATCGAAATTTGACGCAGTTTGCGCGCGTGCCTGCGGGCTATTCGGAAGCCCATCTCTCGCATCACGAAATTCTGTGACGTGGTCGGAGCGTCGAGCAGTCGGATCCGATCGTTTTGGGTTCCGAGCCCAGTCGCGGTGTTTGTGGTGGTAGACGCAGTGCCGGAATCGATATTCCGCCAATAATCCCACTTCAAGATGCCAGTAACTATGGCTAGCAGGACGATCGCCCAATACACCTCGTCCGTGGGAAGGGCGAAGATCGATCCGATGAAGGACATGACGAGCCCCCCGCCCAACAAACCGATCAAAATATATCCGGGCACAACGTGTATGGTGCACCACTGCCGAATGGTCTTGAGTGACGCATAAATTTGGCCGGTGCTGTAGACGGTGAGTAGGGCCATGATTGCTGTAATTGGGCCCCAACCAAGCCATCTAAGCAGCGGTTGCTCGAGGCTGAACTGACCAAGGAAGAATAGTCCGGTGGGTAGAAAGGTCACTATTGCCAACACACCTTCGTGCGAAAGCCAGGACGATCGCCATTGAGATAGAGCTCGCCAGGCGCGTTCCGGGCGACCTAGGTGGGCTGTGGAAGAAAGTAGGCCTACGGTGATCAGGATCATGGCAAGGCCGACCGCGCAGACGATGACGTGGGAGCCTTCAGGAAATGCGCCCATTGCTGTTAACAATCCGGCGAAGACGAGAAGTCCATACCCTGCGCCAGAACTCGACGTGAAGAAAATGACAGAGAAAGCGGGGTTCATAGTGGCAATTTCAGCGCGACAGCATGATGTCGACCCAGCGCAGCATGGCGCCAGTAACACCTTCTGTGGTTGGGTCGTTGTTGGACTGCCCTTCATGCGCCAGGGTCGCGAGGAGCGGCGGCTGTCCGTCCTCGCCGTTGCCATCACGCTTAGGTCTTGGCGGAAGATATTTATTGGTAGGTTTATAATCTAACTCCGGCATCAGATCGTAGCCACTCCTATCCTTTACCAAGGTGGATACCTCCGACGATGGATCACCCAGGTCGCCAAAATGCCGCGCCCCCGCCGGACATGTCGAAACGCAGGCCGGGACACGGTCGGCTTCGTCCAGGTTTTCGTTATAAATCCGATCGATGCATAGCGTGCACTTCTTCATGACGCCGTCGCTATGATCGTACTCGCGGGCTCCGTAAGGACAGGCCCAGGAACAGAGTTTGCACCCGATGCAGGTCTCGCTGTTAACAAGAACTATACCGTCCTCTTCACGCTTGTAGGAGGCACCGGTCGGGCATACGGTGACGCAAGCTGGTGTTTCGCAATGTAGACATGAACGCGGAAAATGAACGGTTCGGCTATCAGCTCCTTCGCCAACTTCGAAAGTGTGGACCCGATTGAACCAAATGCCCCAGGCTCCGGCGTCTTCGCCGGCGCGCTTTTCAGTACCGGAATAGGGGTTCCAGTCGGTCATTGGCGCGGAATGACCGCTGGCGTTCCATTCCTTGCAATTGACGGCGCATGCGTGGCAGCCGACACAAATGTCCAGATCGATGACAAGGCCCAGTTTCTTAGTGCACGGGCTCTCGGGAAGACTGGTCATTAGTCTTGTCCCTCTGAGCCGAACCGTAAAGGGCTCCCAGCGCGTGGAGCCTTCGCGACGGCTCCCAACGATTCGAAACTAGGCTCTGAGGTTTCTCCAGCGCTGTCTTCCGCTACTTTCTCGACCCTGACACGCAGGTCGAACCAGGCGGCCTGTCCGGTAATTGGGTCTGCATTGGCGTACCGATGCTCGCTGCTCTTGTTTGGCAGAAGTTCAGAAATCAGGTGGTTGAGCAGGAACCCTCTGTTCGCCTCGGGGGCGTCCGGCGATAAATTCCAAGCTCCTTTCCGTTTTCCGATAGCGTTCCAGGTCCATACTGTGTCCTCGTTCACCCCTTCCATGAGACGGACCTGTACCTTGATGGCGCCGTGATGGGATGTGACCCTGACCCAATCGTCGTTGCCTATGCCAAGTGCCTTGGCCCGATTGCGGTTCATGTAGAGCCGATTGTAGCCGTGGATTTGACGAAGCCATGCGTTCTGTGAACCCCAAGAGTGATACATCGCCATCGGCCGTTGAGTAAGCGCATGCATCGGAAAGGCCTCACTGTCGGTGGCGGCCTCCTCGAACGGTGTATACCAAAAGGGCAGGGGATCGAAATAGGTTTTTACCCTTTCCCTATGTTTATCCGGTGGTTGGACTTCGCCATATCCTTCAGCGGCAAGTCGAAACCGCTGTATTGGCTCTACATAAAGCTGCAGAACGATCTGATTTTGCGTACCGATCAGACCCAATGCTAGAGCTTTTTCGAGGTAGGCCTTATTGGAGTGCTTGAAATAACGCTCCGTCGGTTCAAACTCGTGTCGCCAGAAACATTTGTTCTCGATGTATTGTTCAAGCTGATTGGGATTCACCGCGCCTTTGCCTTCGGAGTTACCGTTCTCGCCCCGAAACCCCGCTAGGGGCCCGATGCCAGGGGTGCGTTCGTGGTTTACCAAATAGTCGGAATAGCCGCCTGGAAACTTGGTTGACCCATCTTCATTGGTGAAGGCCGGCAAACAAAGTTTCGCGCCGAGAGTGATCAAGACGTCCTGGAATGGGCGCACGTCACGGTTAGGTGCTACCACTGGCTGACGGATCGCGTCAGCAACACCATCGGCATCGCAAATCGGACGGTCCAACAGCGATATGCAATCCCATCGTTCAAGATAAGTCGTGTCCGGCAGTATTAAGTCGGCGTAGGGCACCATCTCGGAAGAGAAAGCGTCCGAATAGATAATCTTTGGGATTTTGTAGTCACCGGTCTTCTCATCACGTGCTGTTAGCATCCCGATCGTGCCGGGCACGTTCATCGAGGAATTCCAGCTCATGTTAGCCATATATATGAATAGCGTATCGATGGGATACGGCACACCGTTATAGGCATTGGAGATCACGAGATGCATCAGCCCGTGGGCTGACATCGGCGCTTCCCAGGAATAAGCCTTATCAATCCGCCGCGCCGACCCGTCCAGTTCGACTAGCAGGTCCTCTGGGTCCGTCGGGAAGCCTAGCGGAGGACCAGGCATTGGTGTTTCCGGGGCGATTTGATGCGCCTTGCCCGCGGGCTTTACCGGTGGCGGGGGCCGGGCGTGGAAAGGGTGGTTTGTAGCGGAACCCACCTGGCACGTCGATGCTGCCAATCAAAATCTGAAGGATATGTAGGGCGCGGCAGGTGTGGAACCCGTTGGAATGTGCTGAGATTCCACGCATTGCATGCATGGCGACTGGCCGGCCGATCATCTTGTCGTGCCGACGGCCGGCCCAATCTGTCCAGGCAACGTCCAGCTCAACGGTTTCTTTGAATGCCACTTGCGCGAGCTCTGCCGCGAGGCGGCGGATTACCGCGGCGCTGATCCCGCATCGGTCGGCAACAGCGTCGGGATTGTACTGGGCGTCAAGATAGCGCTCAGCAAGTAACTGGAACGCGGGGACTGCCCTTTTCCCATCCGCGAGTTCGAACTCTCCGACCAGTGCGGGTGCGATGTCTGTTGCGGCCGCAGGCGCCAACGAGTTTGCAGCTTTGTTCCACGCTAGCGGTCGGCCTTCGTCGTCTCGCGCGAATAGGCCATGATCCCCGGCACCATCGTCGCGTATTACCAGCCAGGGCGCATTCGTATAACGCACCAGATAGCCGAGATCGATTCGGTTGGCCTTCAGCAATTCGTGGATGATAGCCATAATCAGCAGACCATCTGTGCCGGGACGAATTCCAATCCACTCATCCGCTATAGCAGAATAACCAGTTTTCACAGGGTTGACTGAAACGAACTTCGCGCCTCTAGTTTTCAGTTTGCCGAGCCCAATTTTTATCGGGTTCGAGTCATGGTCTTCCGCGACACCAAACATTAAAAAATATTTGGTGTGTTCCCAGTCCGGTTCGCCGAATTCCCAAAAGGATCCGCCAATTGTGTATAGCCCAGCTGCCGCCATATTGACTGAGCAGAAACCGCCATGTGCGGCGTGGTTGGGAGTACCGAACTGACTTGCCCAGAACCCAGTTAGGGCTTGGCTCTGGTCGCGACCGGTGAAGAAGGCGAGCTTTTTGGGGTCGGTCTTGCGGATATCCGAGAGCCATTCGGTTGCGGTATCAAGCGCTTCGTCCCATTCGATTTCTTTGAATTCTCCGGAGCCGCGTGGGCCAGTCCGTTTTAGGGGCTTCGTTAGCCTTGCTGGGGAATAATGTTGCATGATACCGGCTGAGCCCTTGGCGCATAGCACGCCCTGGTTAACCGGATGATCTTTGTTGCCTTCGATGTAACGGACCTCGTCGCCTTTCAGATGCACCTTAATGCCGCAGCGACAAGCGCACATGTAGCATGTCGTGTATTTGACCTCGTCGGAGACGACGGGCGAGGTATTTATGGTTTCGCGCACCGTCTCGAAAGGATTGAAGCTCATTGGGAATCCATGGCTGCGGGCTGCGAAATTATGCGTCAATGTGGCCTGCCAACGAGACCTGGTCAAGGTCGCGTGGCCTAATATCAAATTTGATCCGTATCCAGTTTTTCTTTTACCGGTAGCGCTCCGAATGCGTCTAGGGTTAGCCGCGTTCAAGCGGAACCGAGAAGGGGGCGTTTATGCGCAACTATCGACTGGCGGCTATTCCCGGAGACGGGATAGGAAATGAGGTCATTGAGGCGGGTCTCGAAGTACTCAAAGCGGTAGCCACCCGAGACGGAGCGTTCTCACTGGAAATAGAAAATTTCGATTGGGGTACGGATCACTATATCGAGCACGGCGCGATGATGCCAGATGAAGGGCTTGAGAAATTGAGACCGTTCGATGCGATCTATTTCGGGTCGGCCGGCGACCCGCGAGTGTCGGACCACATTTCACTCTGGGGGCTCAGACTGGCGATTTGCCAGTCCTTCGACCAATACGCGAACGTTCGCCCATCCCGCCTGCTGCCTGGGATCAATGGTCCGCTGCGTGACGCGGCGCCCGAGGATCTGGATTGGGTAATCGTTCGTGAGAACACAGAAGGCGAATATTCTGGTGCCGGCGGGCGGGTCCACCGCGGTCATATTGCGGAGGTCGGCATGGACGTGTCCGTTTTTACCCGAACTGGTGTCGAACGGATCCAGAGATTCGCGCTCGAGCTGGCACGTTCCCGGCCAAGAAAACTTTTGACACTCGTCACCAAATCTAACGCTCAACGCCACGGCATGGTGATGTGGGACGAAATTTTCGAGGAGGTGAAAGCCGACTATCCGGAGGTCGAAACCGACAAGATGTTGGTTGACGCGATGACCACGCGGATGGTGTTGGATCCGCGATCTATAGATACCGTTGTCGCTACCAATCTTCACGCTGATGTTCTCAGCGATCTCGCTGCTGCGCTGTCCGGCAGCATGGGGATTGCGCCGACCGGAAACATCAACCCGAAAGGCAAATACCCTTCAATGTTCGAGCCTATCCACGGTTCCGCCTTTGACATCATGGGCAAGGGTATAGCCAACCCGCTGGGCGCATTCTGGTCGGCGTCCATGTTGCTAGAGCACTTGGGTGAGACCGCGGCGGCGGCCGTTTTAATGCACACGCTCGAGCGATATGCTGCAGCCGGCCAATCGATGCCCCGCGACCTCGGTGGGGAGGCGACGACGCGCGAAGTCACTGATACTATTCTCCAGTTAATTGAAGGAAGAAATATATAAAAAAATCGTCATTTTGGCTCATTGTGGCTATCTCCTAAACGGTCGACACGGGAGCCCGGACAGCGACGACTGAATCAGCCTCGATCTTGTCGTAAAAAGAGGATGTGCCAATAATCAGTGTAAAAAAAGAATCAAGTTTTCCTAATCGCTGGCGGGAGATTGCCCATCGACGTCACGATGTGAATGCTGATTGCTCTCGCTGGGTAATCTGGCGGTTATCTTCGAATTGTTGATCCTATGTTCGAAGCGTGGAATGGCCTTTATGGCTGGCAACCCAGTTGTCCAGAATATAGCAAAGATAGCAGAAGGACGGCTGTTGGGAGCACTGTTTGACTGGGTCAAGTTAGTGCACCAATCTCCTCATTGGTTAGTGTTCCTGGGACGATGGTAACGGGGATTCGTAGACTATTGGCGCCCTTGCCTGCAAGGAAGCTAACAAGCGGACCCGGCCCTTTCTTGTCGGTGCCAGCAGCCAGGATTAGAATTGAGATTGAGGGTTCCTCGTCGATTAGGGCCACCAGTTCCTGGACGATTGATCCGGCTCGGACATAGAGCGCCGGGATTTGTCCGGAAAGCTCCACTACCACTTCGGCTAGTTCTGTGAGACGATGTTCCGCCGCGATGCGCGCCTCGTCTTCCATTAACTCACCAACACCAGCCCAGTGATGAAACCCCCCGGCTGCTGGCTCTATATCTCGAAATAAAGCCACTCGGCCACCGGTACTTTTTGCCCGCAATGAGGCATAGCGCAGAGCGACAAGCATTTCCTCAGAATCATCGACGACTACCATGAAAACGCGCTGGCGCGTGGGATCTAGCTGGCCGTCTGGGGTAGTGGTGACGGTATCCGACATGTCTAAACCTTACGGAAAATCACGCTACCAAGCCAGCCCGCGAAAATAGCGACTATTATCGCTGCGATGCCATAGAGTGCTGAATGGCGATGCGCGAACTTAAAAACTTCGGCTCCAAAGCCTACCTTTTCCACTAATATCGGTGTACTAAAGGCCTGCAAGGATGAGCCTTCCCGAAATAGATACACCACTGCTGTGTAGGTCCCAGTCGCCATGTTAGTGGGAAAGTTTACCCGCGTGCTGAACAGCCGGTTTGACATCAAGGTCACACTAGCTGGTTTGGTCATGAAAAGGCCTTCAGCGGCCTTGTTTCGGATTAGTGCTTTTCGAAACTGAGCGAATTCCTGGTTCGATATTAAACCGTTTCGTCTCGCGGGCTTGAACTTGATGTTCTCGGCTCCGATTTGCTGAAGCTGGCGAATGTCGGTGGTTGCAATCTCTTCCAAGGGGCGCGTGGATGCTATCGCATAGAAATTAGGCACCCCGGTAAACGCGATATCGGCCGCATTGGCCCATACTCCAGCGATCCGTTGTTTTTGCCTCACGACCACGGTTTCCGGTGGCCCGGTGATGATAACGACCACATCCCCCGCTCCGTCTACCGCACCGAAAAGCAGGACTTCCGCACCCGTGAAACCTGTCGTGATCGCGACATGGTGGCTCGAGAGATCAGCGATCAGCGCTTGGCTGCGTGCGCCTAGCGGAAAAACCGTGATCCAAATCAGCACAAAAAAAGCGGAAATTGAAAGGATGCGTGCCATTACCCCGACCTTATTGGTTCGCCAGCAGGGCGATGGAAAAGAAATCGGTGGGCGTAGCGACAAGGTCGTGGGCAATCTTGGCGCAAACAGCGAGAACCATGATCGCGAGCAAGCCCCTTAGTTGTTCCCCCTTCAAAAAGACACTGTACTTGCTGCCAAATTGGGCCCCGACTACACCGCCGATCAGCAGTAGAACCGCGAGGAGCACGTCCACTGTCTGGGTTGAGACTGCCTGTAGGAAAGTGACGTTTGCGGTGACGAAGATGATCTGGAATAACGATGTTCCGATCACCACGGTCGTCGGCATCCCAAGAAGATAGATCATTGCGGGTACCATTATGAAACCCCCACCCACGCCCATGATCGCGGAAAGTACGCCCACGCCTGCGCCGATGGTGAAAGGTAGGATCGCGCTGATATAAAGTTTCGAGCGTCGGAACCGCATCTTGAGCGGCAATCCGTGCAGCCAGTTGTGCTGATGCAGCTTCCCGCGTTGAGCACCGACCGTGCGGGCTCGAATCATGGTGCGCACGCTCTCCCAGAACATCAGTCCACCAATAATTCCTAGGAACACAACATAGGAGAGCTTGATAGCAAGGTCGATCTGACCCAAGGTTTGTAGGAATTTGAACAGCATCACGCCTAGGGAAGAGCCGACGAACCCACCCGCGAGAAGTACGCCTCCCATCTTGAAGTCGACATTTCCGCGCCGCCAATGAGCGATAACGCCCGAGACCGAACTGGCCACTATCTGGTTTGCTTCCGTGCCGACGGCTACTGGCGCTGGCACACCGATGAAAATAAGAAGGGGGGTCATCAGAAAGCCGCCGCCGACTCCGAACAGACCGGAAAGAAAACCGACTCCGCCTCCCATTCCGAGAATGAGGAAGATGTTTACCGACATCTCCGCGATCGGAAGATATATGTGCATAAGACCTTGTCTGGTCGGGCGAGGCAGTAGTGCCGATGCCGACAAGGTCCAATGAAAAGACCCAAACAACACCAGCGGTGTCAATAGTTTACCTTAACTAACTTCAGGTCATATTGCTATTAATTGTTTTATCGAAATAGAAAAATTCAGTTATTGCCTGGTTCCGTCAGACCGCCATTTTCCTTCCACGCTTTTAGCCCACCCTCAAGGCGATGGACAGGGCCGTGCATGCCGTTTAACCGGATGATCTCCGCCGCTTTTCCACAACGCACACCAGCCGCGCAATGAAACACGAGATGCTTCTCTTCGTCCCTTGGCACACTGTATGGGTCGAATTCGGAAAGCGGGTGCAAAGTTGATCCAGGGATCCGTTCCTCGACGAATTCGTGACGTTCCCGTACATCAATTAGTGTTGCTGTTCCTTCATGCAGCCACTGCGACAATGTTCTTGAGTTGACCATTATCTCTCTCTGATTGTCGGGCACTTCTATCTCCTGACCATAGTGGTGAATGCAAGGGCCGAACAATGACGGCGGCGCAGCGCCTTTTCAATACGAGAAATCTTCGACTCGAATTCTCACAATCAATTCCTCGCTTGATCTCGGAGTATCTCGGAAACTGCCGCTTTCAAGGCGATATGGTTTGCGCTGGTGCGCAGGCTGTGGTCGCGGGGACGAGCAGCCGAAACATCGAAGGAACGCAAAATTTGTCCGGGTCTGGACGACATTACTAGGACGCGGTCTGCGAGGAACAAAGCCTCGTCTACATCGTGTGTTACGAGGAGAATTGAACGCTGCTTGGCCCGCCAGAGAGTTTCAAGGTTTTCCTGCATCAGGCCGCGTGTCTGTTGGTCGAGTGCGCCGAACGGCTCATCCAGCAGTAATACTAAGGGCTCAGGCGCCAACGCGCGCGCAAGCGCCGCACGTTGCTGCATACCTCCCGATAAATGAGCGGGAAAATGGTTGGCAAAATCGGCCAATCCAACCGCCTCCAACAGCCGTTTGGTGACCGCCACTCTATTCCGTTGGTTGGCGATCCCGAACTCAACGTTGCCTCGAACGGTTAGCCAGGGAAACAGTGTGAATTGCTGGAATACCATGCCGCACTTCGGCACTGGACCCTTTACGGTCTTACCGGCTGACAGGACCCACCCTTCGTCGGGTTGCTCTAAGCCGGCCGCAATCCGAAGGAGGGTCGACTTTCCGCATCCGGACGGCCCAATAATTGCGACGAACTGCCCATCTTCCAGATCTAGGTCTATGGGACCTAACGCGTGGAGTTCTCCGTTTGGCCCTGGAGCTGGAAAACGTCTCGTCGCAGAATTAATAGAAAGTCTGGCCACGTTGATCTTGCCTCCAATTACCTTCCAATTAAGCTGGCTGACTCGGAAGGGCAAGTAGGGATCCGAACCCTAATATCAAAAAATAGACCGCGGGATTGTGGTGACTTGCCTAGAATTGGCAAATCGTAGGCGCGAGTAAAGGCTTCGATATTTGATGTTGGGGTCTTAAGGGACTTATTTAGGTTTAGCGTTCGAGAAAACTGGTTTCAACATCAGGGATCTCCGCTCGACACATTTCCCAAAGCCATAATCGTGAGAGTGAGTAAAGTCTGGTGATGGAGAGGATTCCATTGCGGTCTCCAACACACGCCCGGGCTTTGTGCTGTTTTAGAAGTAAAATTGACATTTTTCATGCGAAGTTTGACTTAAATAGAGAGGCAACCGTCGTCGGTTACGATGTGCATAGGCTGCGGGCTCACTTCAACGCAGCAAAAGCAGCATCAGGATTTTCTGTCTGTGTATACTTGCCTTGTGAGGCCGCATTAGAGCATCCAGGCCTTTTCCCCATCTCTGGATGTTCCTATAAATCAAACATGCGTATCTTGTTCATTTCGTCAAACCGATTGGGGGACGCGATTCTGTCCACTGGCTTGTTGCAGCATTTGTTGGAGGAATATCCCGAAGCTCGGTTCACGGTTGCTTGTGGTCGGGTCGCCGCATCGCTGTTTGAGGCCATGCCACGGCTGGATCGCATTATTGTCATGCGAAAGGGCGCATTTGGAGCGCATTGGCGCACTATCCTTGTCGCCGGCATTACTTCAGCATGGTTTATGGTGGTGGACATGCGAGGTTCGGTAACGGCGTGGGTACTACCGACCCGCCATCGGCGAATTTACCGAAAACGAGATCGCACCGCCCATCGGGTGGAGGACATGCGACATACGTTGCACTTGGACGTGCCCGCCGCGCCACATATTTGGATTGGACCCATACACGAATCCTTCGCGGATGGATGCTTAGGAACCGAGGATTCGGGGCCCTTGTTGGTGTTGGGGCCTACAGCTAATTGGGATGCGAAGGTCTGGCCCACCGACCGGTTTGCGGCCCTGACGGCTAAATTGACCGGGCCTGGCGCAAGGCTCGAAGGTGCAAGAGTGGTAGTGGTTGGCGGACCTGGTGAGGAGTTCGTTGCTGCCCCACTTTGCCGGATGTTGCCGGAGGAAAGACTTATAAACCTCGTTGGAGAATCGGTTTTAAATACGGCCGCCGTTATCGCACGTGCATCGTTGTACGTCGGTAATGATAGTGGGCTCATGCATCTGGCGGCCGCAACCGGGGCCCCGACCCTTGGTTTGTTTGGTCCAACCCGGGACGACAACTACGCGCCCTGGGGGCGGCATGTTGCAGTGGTGCGCACCGACCAATCCTACGAGAAGTTGAAAACCGATCCCGACTATCGTCCCGAACCTGGGCGCAGTTTGATGGAGGGCTTGCCGGTGGACCGTGCCTTCCGTGAAGCGGTCTCGCTGCTAGCCCGAGTCAAGGTTAACCAATGATCGCATAACAGAGTCCACGGTGATATTTGCCATTTGGTTCTTATTGCGGTGCCGTTTGCTTTCTGGCAAGACGGCTATGATCCGATCGTCCCGTGTTATCGGTTGGGAGGCACCAAATAAGCCAATCGATTTGGTGCCTGCGGCGGCGGCAACGTTTAGCATACCCGTATCGTTGCCGATACATACCTCGCAAGATGCTGCGACGGCTGCTGCCGCCAGAATTGGTTTATCGATTGCCAGGATCAGCCAGGAGGGTCGGCCGAAACGGTTTGCCAGACTGTCCGCCATACCTTGTTCGGATGCGCCGCCGATCAGGACAATTGGTTGATCCTTTTCCAATCTCATGTTTTCGATCAAGGCAGCGAAATTTGACTCTCCCCACTGCTTGACGACCTCACTTGAACCGATTAACAGACCAGCCCGAGGTTTTGGGACGCTAGCGAAAATAGTTTTCGCGACTGCCAGCGCCTCGTCTGTTAATTGTAGTTCTGGTCGCAACGAAACTGGGTTCAGATCATGCAAAACCAGAAGGCGGCTAGCCTTGTCGATGGCGGACAACTGTCGTTCCCGACGCGACAAGCTGTGGGGCGAAGTGAGAAACGCATCCTGCCAACCAATGCCATAGCCAATGCGTTCCTTGATCCCAGCTTTACAGGCCGCGAGCGCATAACGAACTGAGTGATGGAGGATCCAGATTTCTTCGAAGGCGTGCTCGGCCAGATCCGCGCCCAACCGCCAACCGCCTAGGGGGCCGTCATGCCGGCCACCGTCTGGTTCTAGATACAAAACTTCGCGCACGAAGTCGGTGCCAGCGAGGACTTCTCTGGCAAGAGTTCGTTGCTTGGTCAGCAAAGTGATTCGGCGATCACGGGATCGACCAGCGATCGCTTTTAGGTGTGGCAGATGCCAGACCACGTCACCAATCCCAGGCAATGGTTGAATGACCAACGTTCCATTTTTCTTGTCCCCGCTTGAAATCATGGTTCGTGGACCTATCTCGTACTGCGTCTCTTGCCGTTAGCCTATGGACACACCACAATCCGCTCAGACCATGCAACCTTAGTCTGATGGTGGGCGGTGAAACTTCTGCAAGCGATAGCCGGAGCGCGGTATGGAGGCGCGGAAGCGTTCTTCACTCGATTGGCTGTGGCGCTTCACCACGCAGGTCAGGAACAACGGGTCATTATGCGACGTCATCCGGATCGGGCTAACGCTCTTCGTCGGGGGGGCGTCGAACCGATGGAGCTGGCGTTCGGGGGGTTATTTGATGTCGCGACCCGTTGGCGCTTGGCTGCCGAGG
This sequence comes from Rhodospirillaceae bacterium, assembly GCA_002722775.1. Classification (GTDB taxonomy): domain Bacteria; phylum Pseudomonadota; class Alphaproteobacteria; order Thalassobaculales; family Thalassobaculaceae. The sequence goes on along the minus strand of PBMU01000100.1, from coordinate 8,088 downwards.
TTCGAGATTATAGCCCGGACGTTGTGCTAACCTGGATGAACCGCGCAACGTCGAAGATGCCTTCAGGACCGTTTGTTCATGCGGCCAGGCTTGGCGGTTATTACGATCTGAAATACTACCGACGCTGTGATTATCTAATCGGCAACACTCCTGGCATTGTTGAGTATTTAATCAACTCTGGCTGGCCATCAGAACGCACGCGCTACATCCCAAATTTCGTTAACACAGCCAAAGGCGTGCCCATCAATCGCGCGGCGCTCGAAACCCCCGACGATGCTCGAGTAATCCTGGCCATGGGACGCCTTCACAATAACAAAGCTTTTGATGTTCTGATCCAAGCCCTGTCGGCTGTGTCAGACGCGGTGCTCTGGCTTGCTGGCGACGGGCCACTCGCAACTGATTTGCGGACTTTGGCGGAAGAGATGGGTGTGTCTGCGCGAGTTCGCTTCCTCGGTTGGCGCGACGATGCTGCGGACCTCATCGCGTCGGCGGATGTTCTGGCGTGTCCGTCACGCCTCGAACCATTGGGTAATGTAGTCATTGAGGCGTGGTCCCAAGCCAAACCAGTAGTGGCGTCTAGCAGCCTAGGTCCGGCCCATTTGATCGATGACGGTGAGACTGGGCTGCTTGTACCTATAGACGATGTGAAACAATTCGCGGCAGCACTTGTTCGAGTGCTTGATGAACGAGACCTGGCGGGTCGTTTGGGGCGGGCTGGACAAGCCTGCTATGAGACCAATTTTACCGAGCAAAAGGTGGTTGACCAGTACCTGGATTTCTTCGCCTGGATCATGGCTTAAATAATAGTCGAAAACTGTTGTTCCAAGTATAGTATGTTTGGAAAAGTTGTAGCCAAATTGGGTCGGGTTCGGATCCGGACCAGGTGGGAGAAATGACATGTCGATGTCGGAAAACTCGGTGCCAAATGATCTTGAGCCGCTCTGGATGCCGTTTACGGCGAATCGCCAGTTTAAAAAACAGCCGCGTCTGTTTGTTGAGGCAGAGGGCATGCACTACATCACGGCCGAGGGACGGCGGGTGTTGGATGGCACGTCTGGACTCTGGTGTGTAAATGCCGGTCATCGGCGCAAGCCAATCATTGAAGCGGTTCGCAAACAAGTCGAGAAGCTAGATTATGCACCTGGGTTCCAGATGGGCCATCCGCTGTCGTTTGAATTTGCTGCGCGCTTGGCGGGCATGATCGAAGGTTACAGCCAGGTGATGTTCACAAATTCTGGTTCAGAATCGGTCGACACATCGCTCAAGATAGCGTTGGCCTATCAGCGTATTATTGGACAGGGCTCTCGCACCCGGTTAATTGGACGTGAACGCGGATACCACGGCGTTGGATTTGGAGGCATTTCGGTTGGAGGCATGGTTGCTAACCGGAAAATGTTCGGTAACATGCTTGCCGGTATTGATCATTTGCCCCACACTCATAGTCCTGACCAGGCGGCGTTTACCCGGGGCCAGCCAGAGTGGGGAACGCATCTGGCGGACGATTTGGAGCGTCTGGTAGCCCTGCATGATGCGTCGACAATCGCTGCTGTGATCGTCGAGCCAGTCGCTGGTTCGACTGGCGTTCTGGTGCCGCCGAAAGGTTATTTGCAGCGTCTTCGAGAGATCTGTACCAAACATGGCATCCTATTGATTTTTGATGAGGTGATTACGGGATTTGGTCGCCTCGGAGATAGTTTTGCTAGTGAATACTTCGGGGTTTACCCTGACCTATTTACGACGGCAAAGGGGATTACCAACGCGACGGTGCCAATGGGGGCTGTTTTCGTGCGCGATGGAATCTACGATTCTTTCATGGAAGCGGGGGCTGACCCAAACGCCGTGGAATTCTTCCACGGCTATACTTATTCAGGACATCCGCTTGCCTGCGCTGCTGGCCTCGCCACTATTGATCTCTATCGCGACGAAGATCTTTTTGACCGGGCTGCGGGCCTGAGTAGGTACTTCGAGGACGCGTTGCATTCGCTCGCTGATGCTCCCTACGTTACGGATGTTCGTAACATTGGCCTGATGGGCGGCATCGATCTCGAACCACGACCCGGGAAACCAACTGCACGCGCTTTCGACGCCTTTCTAAAGTCGTATGAAATGGGGCTTCTTGTGAGAACAACGGGGGATACCATCGCAGTCTCACCACCGTTGATAGTTGAGGAAAAACAGATCGACTTTATTGCTGAAATTGTGCGAGACGTTTTGAAGACCGTGCACTAAGAGATCAAGGTCCGCAGAAATCAAGCAGAAACGCAAGATTGGTTCCTATTGGGCTGTAGCTGTGGGACTGCGATGAATTTCTGGAATTGACACGCTCCGCGATGTCCGTGGCATGGGAATGAGGTAATGTGGAAAGCTTGGGTCTTTTTAACCTGTCTGTTACTGGTTTCGGGATGTGCAGAGCAAATTCGTGAGAAAGTGGATCGGGTGTTCGGCAAGAATGAGAAGGTCGCGCCTATGAAAAGCGAGCAACGATATTGTTACCGAACCATCGGGAAGGTGAATTGCTATCCGGAACCCCTCAAGGGACAGGAAGCCAACCGGCTGGTTGGTTACGACGGCAAGGCACCGAGATCGACTTCCGGTACCGGCCCTCTCCGACCCTGATGTAAACTACCTTCGATCGGGTTGAACCATTGCCTTTCTTCATTGTTATCTTTCCCATCCTGCTGTGCATCGCCTTATGGGTGATACCGGGAGGGACGACCTCGGCGCTGACCGAGGGTCGCCAGACATATACCCAAGCCATGGACTGGTATCGAGAGGGAGCCGAGGCGGGAAATCCTAAGGCGCAATTCTACTATCGGCTTAGATTGCAAGCGGGTATCCATACTCAACGGGATCTCGAGGCCGCGGCGCGCTGGTTTCGCAAAGCGGGGGATGGGGGGTATCCGCTAGCTCATTATAAGTTGGCGGTGATGCTGCAGTTTGGAAGGGATATTGAGGCTGACCCCCAGCAAGCTAGGAAATACTACCGGAAGGCGGCAAATCACGGCATTTTCGAAGCCAATTACAATCTGGCGACGATGCTACAAGAGGGGTCAGGAGGCGAGGTTGATATGAATGGGGCAGCGGCGCATTTCGAAGAAGCCGCACGCGGCGGGGTGACTGCAGCCTTCCTCGACCTTGCGATCCTCTATGCTCGAGGTGAAGGAATTGAACCGGACCTTATCAAGGCCATGAAATGGGTAATTCTGGCAGAAAATCATAAAGTCAAGGGTGCGGCCGATGCTTCACGGTTGCTGCGTGAACGGCTTTCTGCTGGAGATAGACGCCGTGCAGATGTCTGGGCTAAGGCCTGGGAGTAATCGTTCCCCGATAACTGTGGTCTTGGCAGGGGCAAATTTATGGTGATGACGAGGAGCCGGCGTCCACGCTACACCCCGTTTATTGGAGGCAAACATCGGCTGGGTATGGGTCTGATGGCGCTTGAACTATCTGATTGGATAGAAGTTGACGAGAATTTTGAGGATGAGTTAGCCCAGAAGAATGTTTTGTTGGCCAAACGTCGTGCGGAAGTTGTCGCGACCCGGCCAGGTAGCGAGTCGGCGCAGCAGGAGGTTTTAGATCTACTTGTTGAACATTTGAGTGAATATCATAGCCATTTGCTCCAACAGAAAGGAGACGATCTAATTTTGCCCACGATTGGGCAGACCCATAATATGGCAGCATGGCGGGCGGCACCGATTGATCTCGCAGGTCGGTTGGCGCAGGAGGATTTCTGTCTGATGGCGCCAGGGGAGGACGGCTACACTCTCGAAGCTGCCTCGCTCTGTTTCCCTTCGCGTTGGCGATTGGCTGACAAGATCGGCTGCCCAATGGGAGTAATCCATGATCCCGTGCCCGGCTATGGCGAAACTCTTGGGAGGCCAGTTGATCGTTTCTTTAACTACCTCGATGCTTCTCGGCCGGTTTGGAGGGTAAATTGGTCCTTAAATGACGATCCAAGTTTGTTTCAGCCGGTTCGTCGTCTGGAGAGCGAGGCGGACGAGGCGATAACGACGGCCAACGTTGGGCAACGGATCTTTTTGCGTTGTGAACGCCAAACCTTAAGACGTTTACCCACGACTGGTTGGGTTTTGTTTACGATCAAGACCCATGTAGACCCATTATCCACGCTCGCTGATTATCCGGAGTTTGCCACGGCACTTGCCGGGTCGGTACGGAGCCTTCCTGAAGGTTCACGACGATATAAGAACATTGTGCCGTTTGAAAAAACGCTCTTGGCGTATCTTGACAGTCTGGCGGATCAAGCTTGAGGCGCTTTAGCCAGCCCTCTCGCGTTCCAATTTCTCGCGTAGTTCGGTCTTCAAGATCTTGCCGTAATTGTTCTTTGCCAGTGCGTCCACGACCCTGTATTCCTTCGGGCGTTTGAAGCGCGCTATGTGGTCCAGGCATAACGTGTCTAGCTGCTCAGAGACAATGTTCTGGCCAGCATGCGGAACCACAAAGGCAACCACTTCCTCGCCCCAGTCCGGATGCGGTCGACCTACTACAGCGCATTCTAGCACTGACGGATGGCGCAGCAGGACTTCTTCAATCTCGCGCGGATAGATGTTGGTACCTCCTGATATGATCATGTCTTTAGAGCGGTCTTTGAGCGTAAGAAACCCCTCATTGTCCATTATCCCGATGTCACCGGTCCAAAGCCAGCCGTTCTTGAGCGAATTAGCCGTTGCCTTGGGGTTTTTCCAGTAACCCAACATTACGACGTCGCCACGACATGTGATCTCACCGATTTCCCCCATTGGTAGGGGAGAGCCTCTGTCATCCACGATCTGGACCTCCACGTCGGTTCGTGCGAGGCCGGCTGAGGAGAGCCGGTCGTGGTACCGAGGATGATTAGTTTCCAGGAAGAACCGCTTCGGCAAACCGGTTATCGTCATGGGTGACTCGCCTTGGCCATAGATCTGGACTAGTTTTGGGCCCAAGAGGTCTAGCGCTTTCAAGGTGTCGGCGAGATACATCGGGGCGCCGCCATAAACTATAGTCTTCAGATTCGAAAAATCGGCGGTGTCAATGTCCGGAGAGTTGATCAGGCGGGTGACCATTGTTGGTGCGAAGAAGAACGTGACGCCCTGCCAATGTCCTATAAGTTGGATTGTCTCCGCCACATTAAAGCCGCCACTCTCAGGGATCACGTTATTGGCTCCTCGTGCGATATGGGGAAGTGCGTAGAGCCCCGAACCGTGGCTCATCGGAGCAGCATGAATCATGGAGTCCCCGGGTTCGATAACATCTACGTCCACTAGATAGTTCATGGTCATTGAGAATAGGTTGCGGTGACTGAGCATCGCTCCCTTTGGACGGCCAGTGGTGCCGGAAGTGTAGAATAACCAGGCTAGATCGGTGGGTGCCACCTCCTCCATCTCGATCGTTCCTCTTTGCAAAAGACTATCGTAGTTTGATGAGCCGAGGTCGATCATGTGTTCCACACCCGGTGCGTCGGTTCTAGCGTCGGTTATGGAATCGATGAGTTCTGAGGTGACGAAACAAGCCCGGGTCCCACTATCGGAAAGAATGAAACCGAATTCACGTGGGTGCAGCTTGGCATTTACCGGTACGGCTGCTAATCCAGCATGCCAGCAGGCGTAGAGCACTTCCAGGGTTTCGACGCAGTTCGTCATTATTAGTGCGACCCTATCGCCCTTTTTGAGTCCTAGTTCGCCACGCATTGCTGAAGCCAAATGGGCCACCCGGTGGGACAGTTCGCCGTAGTTCCGAATCACCATCGTTCCCTTGGAGATTGCCGGACGGTCCGCGAAAGTGAGTGTGGTCTTGGAGAGGGTTTGAGCGAAGTTCATCAGTGTGGCTCCAGTCGAATGCATCGATACAAGTCTACCGATGGAAGCGACTGTTTCCAGTGGCATATGGGTCTCACCTTCGCTATCTGAAGCGTGCTGGTGAAATTACGTGAGGTGGCACCTTTGGGGCTCTACAATCGAGATCACAAAGGGGAGACGATAGATGAAGATCAACAATGTCCGCACCCGCCACCTTCGCGCACCCTTCGTGGATCCGCCCAAATTCGGACCAACGGCGCCCGTCAACCGAGAGATCCTTGTCGCTGAGGTGGAGACAGAGGATGGTATCGTGGGAATGGGCTATCTTATCCTGCTTAGAGATGGGGTCCCGACTATCACTGCTTGTCTCGAGGAATTGATTATTCCTGATCTGATTGGCCGTGATTCGACTGATATTGAGGGCATATGGCAGCATCTCTGGCGGCGTAATTATTGGATCGGGCGCATGGGTGTGACCGTGATGGCCCAGTCAGTGATCGATATTGCGCTCTGGGATGCGCTGGGAAAGCGTTCTGGGCTGCCTCTGCACCGCCTCTGGGGTCACTGCAATGACGAAATGACCGCTTACGGTAGTGGATGCTGGCGAGGCTATGGTCCGGAAGGGATGGTGGAGCGGGCTCAGCGTTATGTTGCGCAAGGTTTCGGTGCGATCAAGATGCAGTGTGGACACATGTTCGACCGCCATCAGGATGTTCGAAACGTCGCTATGATGCGGGACGCGCTCGGTGCTGACGTCGAGATCATGATAGATTGCAACATGGGATGGACGGCGGACGAGGCGATAGTGATTGGACGTAAATTCGAGGATTATGATCCCTATTGGTTAGAAGAACCTGTTGTTTGTGAGGATTTTTATGGATACGCGCGGATAGCGGAGTCGTTAGACCTTCGTATCGTCGGCGGAGAAACCCATTTTACCCGTTTTGACATGCGTCCATTCTTTGAGCATGCGCGTTTGCCGATCCTGCAGCCCGATGTGATGCGTGGCGGTTTGACCGAAATGCGAAAGATATCCGTAGTGGCAGATACATATGGCATGACGATTGCTCCGCACTTGTTTCCGGAATTGATGGTCCAGTTGATGGCCTCGATCCCAAATCCGCGGGTCATCGAATATGTTAACTGGATGGATGACGCTTGGATCGTGCCAGTCCTACCCGAGGATGGAATGTACCGTGCACCGGAACGTCCGGGGCACGGTCTCATTTTCCGGGAGGATTTCCTCAAGGACTACACTGTGCGTTAGATCGCTGTTACTCAGCCGCCTCCATTCGAACATCAAGGCTAGCCAGGGCACTACGTATGGCCACCTTCTGTTTGTCACTTGCCTCCGGCATCGGCGCGCGGGGCCGACCGGTCGGGCAGCCCTGCAGGGATTGGGCGTATTTCGTGCAGGCGGGCAGATTATCGGAAACCATGGCGTTCCAAAGCCGCAGAAGACGTGTGTGCAGCTCAAGCGCACGGGCATGATCTTCGACCTCGACGGCGTCCCAAAGTGCGACACTGGCGTGCGGTGCGGCGGTTAGAATGGCAGCGATTGAGCCTCTACATCCAAGAGAGTATGAGGGGTACATCAACGCATCAACCGCGCTGAATATGTGATCTTCAGGGCGTGCATCCATCACGAGATCTGCCATCAATTTAAGGTCGCCGGCACTTTGCTTTACTCCGATAACATCCGGCACCTCTTTCATGATCCGTAGGAGTAACGTGGGTGATAAGTAAGTCCAGGGCACGACATTATATATGATGATCGGCATCTCGGTTTCCGCCGCCATCACACGAAAGTGCTCAATCATCGAGTCGTCGTCGGGGCGGAACAAATAATGCACTGGTGTGACCTGTAGCGCGGCCGCGCCCATGTGTTTGACGGCCTTACCCCGCTTTATCGCGTCGCGCGTGCTGTCTGTAATGATTCCTGCGATGATCGGCACCCGTTCGGAGGCGGCGTCGATCGCGGTCTCAACCAAAGCGGTGTACTCGCCTAGTTCAAGAGTGTGTCCTTCGCCGGTGCTTCCGCCCACGGCGATTCCTCTGGCACCAGCGCTGATGAGCCAGTCGATCTGTCGCCTCACAAGTGTATGGTCAATCTCATCGTCGTCCCGGAACGGGGTCGTTGCGGGTGGTATAACTCCCCGAAGTTCAACCATCTATTTTTCTCCTAAAGCGCATGGCTTGTTAATTGTTGGTCCTATTTAGCACGGTAATTCTAGAAACCAGCTCGGACCTCCGCAATCGTAGCGGCTAATGGCACTATGGCGCGAAAATTGCTTTC
>PBMU01000099.1 GCA_002722775.1 Rhodospirillaceae bacterium | reverse complement strand
TGGCTTGAGCGCTATCGCGCTTGTCGCCTTTTCTCGAGCGGTGTGCGCTGATCCGACCAACCCTGACGCGTGGAATAATCTTGCCTCTGCCATAAAACCCCGTCAGCAATGGAAGGAAGCGGGCGTCGCCTACCAACGTTCTCTAGTACTTCAGCCTAATAGTGGGGACAGTTGGCGAAACCTGGGTGTCCTTCTTGCAGACATGGCCGACATGACGGGCGGACGCCTTGCTTACCGCCGGGCTCTTGCGATTCGTCCGGACGACGTTGGGCTTGCGTTCAAAGCTGCGATGACCTTCCCAACCATTGTTGGCTCGGACGTCGAGATCGATAGTATCCGCTTACGTATTATCCGGGACCTTGATCAACTCGTGAAGAGAGGGACGCTTATAGACGATCCGTTACTAGAAGTAGGGTTGCCCAACTTTTATCTCGCGTATCATGGCCGTAATGACCGCGACATCCAGACCAAGATCGCTCGGGCTTATCTGGTGCTTTCCCCAGGTCTCGCGTGGTGCGCACCACATTGTGTGGTTCCCATGCCTAGGAATCCATTACGGCGAATACGGATCGGATTCTTTTCGGTGTTCTTCCACGATCACTCTATTCGGTACGTCGCTGAGGGTGTGGTCCAGAAACTTGACCGCTCTCGGTTTGAGGTGTTTCTGATCACGGATGTCGGACCATTGGACGTCGCCCCTTTCCCACCGCATGAAGTTCCTGACCGCCATCTCGAAGTCCCCCATGACCTGGGGGTGGCACGCAAAATAATCGCGAATGCGGCACTCGATATCCTGGTCTATTGCGACATTGGCATGGAGCCGATGTCCTATTATCTTGCATTTGCGCGGCTAGCCCCTGTTCAGTGCGTGATGCAGGGCCATCCGGTAACCACCGGCATTCCCAATGTTGACTATTTTCTCTCCAGCGCTTGGATGGAGCCTGATGACTTTCACGAACATTATTCCGAGACTTGTGTACAGTTACCAGAACTCACATTCCACTATCTGCGCGAGCCCGAGGCCACACCTGGCACGAGGTCCGACTACGGGCTGCCGGAAGTGGGTAGCCTCTATTTCTGCCCTCAGACTTTGTTCAAATTCCATCCACATTTCGACAAGATGTTACGCGATATCCTCGAGCAGGACCCCACGGGTTGGCTAATCCTCTTGAAAGATTATTCGGAGTCACGCACTCAAGAGCTGGCTAAAAGGCTGAGGAGTTCACTCTGTAAGGCCGCTGACCGGGTAATCTGGCTAGACCGGATGAGCAGGCCAAAATACTACACCTTGCTCATGCTCTCGGACGTGATGCTAGATACCCCGTATTTCAGCGGCGGGAACACTACGGTTCAGTCCCTGGCGCTAGGCGTCCCAACGGTGACATACGCGAGTCCACATGTGCGGGGCCGTGTCACGATCGGTTGGGCACGGGTTCTCGACTGCATGGACCTGGTGGCCGGAACGGCGGCGGATTACGCACGTATAGCGGTTGGTTGTGCTACCGATTCGGCGTTTCGTGGGTCGGTCCAGAAACGCATGCTAGTAAACCGTGGTGCCCTTTTTCAGCGGCCAGATGTGGTTCGGGAATATGCAAGTTTCCTCGAAAGCGCGCTTGATTCGGCGCTTGCCGGCGTGTCATCAGCGATCGATTGCGACGACGATTCAGATGGAGTCGCTTGACGACACAGAGACGTCTCCCGGCGATTGTCGTCTTCTGCTATGAACCAAAGTATGCACTCCTCTACTCAACCGTGGCCCATTCACGGGCTATCCTGATGGCCGATCGCCTCGCCAATGCTGTCGCCCGACGCGTGTTTCTTTGGATGCACGGGCTCTGCGACGACTGGCCCCCGGGGGCATTCAGTCGGGCCGATTTACCCAAACTTGTTGAGCGAATTGGTTTCGTCCAAATCGACGCCATCCGCACCGTGGAGCGTGCGCACCATCACATCCTGTTGTCGAGAGTGCGGAACTACAAGCCCGGCTGGCTTGATCACCATCTTGAGCTTGAGCGTACATTATTCGAGAATTGGACCCATGACGCCTCAGTCATCCCGATGCAGTTCTTTCCATATTGGAAGCCACGGTTTCGTTGTGCACACGATGAGCTTCTGCGGCGACCTTGGTGGCGTGAGCGGATGGGTGACGATCCAGATACGGTTTGCCGCCAAGTTCTCGACTACGTGGCCGAGAAGGGGCCGGTGATGGCACGGGATTTGAAAACCGCTAACACGGACCCGCTCGGCGGAATAAATGCGTCGACGTCGGTCTGGTGGGGCTGGCATCCCTTGAAGGCGGCACTTGTTTTCCTGTGGCGCACAGGGCGGCTCGCAGTGAGCCGGCGTCAGGGGTTCCAAAAGGTCTACGATTTGACCGAACGTGTGATCCCGGCCCAACATCTGGAACAAGACCCGAGCGATGCGGAGTTTCTCCGCTGGAAGTGCGCGACGGCCCTGGAGCGGATGGGATTTGCGAGCACGGGCGAAGTTGCTCGGTACTGGGGTGGAATCCGGCCTCAGGAGGCCAAGAGTTGGTCCGAGGGTGCAGGCCGGAACTCGGTCAGGGCATTAGAGATAGAGGATGCTTCGGGAGATGTGCGGCTCGACTTAGCGCGTCCAGATCTGGACCATCTAGCGCGTGAGGTGCCAGATCCACCATCTCGAGTCAGATTTCTCTCACCATTTGATCCAGTCGTGCGTGACCGAAAACGAACTAAGCGGCTGTTCGGGTTTGATTTTCGGGTTGAGATGTTCGTGCCTGCGTCGAAGAGACAATACGGTTATTACGTTTATCCGATATTAGAGCGCGACAGACTGATTGGTCGAATCGAGATTAAGAACAACAGAGAGGCAGACACACTTGACGTTCTCGGCCTTTGGTTTGAACCGCGCATACGAGCAAATAAGTCGCGTGATACCCTGATTGGAGCGGAGCTCGACCGATGGAGGCGTCACGTGGGTCTGGCGGGGGTCACGTGGTGTGGGCGCAGCCACGATGGATGAAGCGGTGGTGCCGATCTTGACTTTGAACGAAGTTACAAAAGCGTTTCCGGGCGTAGTGGCTAACGATTCGATCGATATTCGGGTGATGCCTGGTCAAATTCATGCACTGCTTGGTGAGAATGGTGCAGGTAAGTCGACACTGGTGCAGATTCTCTATGGCATGCTACGCCCAGATGCTGGGACTGTTTTCTGGAATGGTCACCCGGTGAAAATCTACGGTCCTGCGGAGGCGCGAAATCTCGGCATTGGTATGGTTTTTCAGCATTTCAGCCTGTTCGAAGCGATGACGGTGCTGGAGAATGTGGCATTGGCGTTAAACGAAGAACGCGATATGGCAAAAATCCGCAAACGCGTGATTGAAGTCAGTCACGGATATGGATTGCCGTTAGACCCGGATCGCTATGTTCATTCGCTCTCAGTCGGCGAACGCCAACGGATCGAGATCGTACGATGTCTTCTCCAGGATCCCAAATTACTGATCCTGGACGAGCCAACGTCAGTTTTGACACCGCAAGAGACAGAGAAACTGTTCAAAACTCTCCGCAAGCTGGCATCTGAAGGTTGTGCGATTCTCTACATAAGCCACAAACTGCGGGAGGTTAAGACGCTTTGCGAGACGGCGACAATTCTGCGGGCCGGACGCGTGGTGGCGAATTGCGATCCGCGTGAAGAGACGGCTCAGAGTTTGGCCGAGCTTATGATCGGCCAGAGGATATCCTCGACTAGTCGGGCGGCGAGGGAAAATTCGGGTGGCGACCGGATCCGGGTTACGAATCTCTCGATGAAACCTGAAGATGAATTTGGTATCGCGCTGGATGACATTTCCTTGACTGTTAAACGGGGCGAAGTCCTTGGTGTCGCAGGGGTGGCGGGCAACGGCCAGAAGGAATTGATGGCCGCGATGTCGGGTGAGGCGCGGCCGATGGAACAGCCGGATGCAATCTGGTTCGACGGAGTCCCAGTCGCTGCACTGGGGCCGGCAGCGCGACGTGCACTGGGCGCGGTGTTTGTTCCCGAGGAACGCAACGGGCACTCGGCCGTACGTGATATGACACTTTCTGAAAACGCTTTCCTGACGGCAGCCCGGCGCATGAAACTTATGATCCGGGGTTTGATGTGCCGGTCCTCGATCCGGAAGTTTGCCGGAGACGTAGTTTCCAGATTCGACGTGCGCACAACGGGGGTGACTGCCCAGGCAGGGAGCCTTTCAGGTGGCAATCTGCAGAAGTTCATTGTCGGCCGTGAAATCCTGCAGGACCCAGGCATCATGGTGATATCGCAACCGACATGGGGTGTGGACGCTGGGGCCGCGGTGACCATTAGGCAGGCTTTGTTGAACTTGGCGCACAGGGGGTGCGCAATATTGCTGATCTCCCAAGACTTGGATGAGATTTTCGAGGTTTGCGACCGGATCGTCGTGATCGCCAAGGGCCGCGTTTCGGGTGCGAGAGAAATTGAGTCGGTTTCGGTGGACGAAGTAGGCTTACTCATGGGCGGCTTCGGGGTGGTGGAGGTCAACACGGGTATGGTCGCAAGGCGGGCGCACGATGATTAGGCTCGAACCACGCGGCGAGGTGTCCAGAATTTGGCCTTTACTGACACCCTTGATCGCAATCCTGCTAACATTGGCGAGTGGTGTGGCGATCTTCTCCGCCATGGGCAAGGACCCCGGACTTGCTCTTTACACATATTTCGTTCAACCGGTCTCAACGATCTATGGCGTGACCGAACTGCTAGTCAAGGCTGCCCCCCTGGTTCTGATCGGCATGGGGCTTGCGATAGGATTTCGTGCCAATGTTTGGAACATAGGGGCCGAAGGACAGTTCACTATCGGCGCGATCTTTGGGGGCGGCTTTGCTATCGCCTTCCACGACAGCGACAGCATTCTGCTACTGCCTGGTATTCTTTTTCTGGGTGTCCTAGGGGGTATGGTTTGGGGGGCGATCCCGGCCTATCTGCGCACCCGGTTTAACGCCAACGAAATCCTAACCAGTCTGATGCTGACGTATGTATCGATCCTACTGCTAAATTACCTGGTTCACGGACCGTGGCGGGACCCAGGTGGATTCAATTTCCCGGAAAGTCGAATTTTTTCGGCATCGGCGATGATGCCAACGTTGATTGCAGACAGCCGTCTGCACTTGGGCTTCGTTTTTGCATTGCTAGCGATCCTGGTGGGGTGGCTCCTGCTGAATCGGTCAGTGATTGGTTTTCAATTGCGGGTGGTTGGGCAGGCGCCAGCCGCCGCACGCCACGCTGGGTTTAGTCAGAACAAACTGATTTGGTATTCATTTCTGCTGAGCGGTGGTTTGGCTGGACTTGCTGGGGTTGCTGAGGTGGCGGGAACAATTGGACAGCTATTGCCGACGATTTCACCGGGCTATGGGTTCACCGCGATCATCGTGGCCTTTCTCGGACGCCTCAATCCCTTCGGTGTTTTGCTAGGCGGTTTGGTGATGGCGCTCTCATATTTAGGTGGTGAGATAGCACAGATTGAGATAGGTCTTCCGGCGGCTGTTACTGGGTTGTTCCAAGGTATCCTCTTGTTCTTTCTGCTGGGCTGCGATGCACTGACGCACAATAGGATCAAGTTTAGTATCGCTGGTCGGTTCGTGAGGATTTAAGATGGATTTCGTTCCGTTCGTTCTCACGGTGATCACGGCGTCGACGCCGCTTCTTCTCGCGGCGACGGGCGAGCTGGTGACCGAACGTTCCGGGGTTCTGAACCTCGGTGTCGAGGGCATGATGCTGGTGGGTGCGATCGCCGCATTTGCGGCCGCAAGCGCTACTGGTAGTGCCATCCTCGGCGTTCTGGCAGGGGCCATTGCGGGAATTGCTACGGCGACAATCTTCGGATTTCTCACTCTGACTATGCTGGCTAATCAGGTGGCGACTGGGCTAGCTCTCACCATTTTTGGGATCGGATTTTCGGCGCTGATCGGTGCCAGTTTCGTTGGCTTCGCGCTGGACCCACTGCCAAAACTCAACATCGCGGGTCTTTCCGGGGTTCCAGTCTTGGGGGCAATTTTTTTTGGACAGGATGCGTTGGTCTATCTCTCCTTCGGCATGCTCTCTGCCGTCGCGTGGGTTTTGACCCGTACGCGTCTTGGCTTGATCCTAAAGGCAGTCGGGGAGTCGCACGATTCGGCCCATGCGCTCGGCCATCCAGTGATTCTGATCCGCTATGGTGCTGTATTGTTTGGTGGGGCGATGAGCGGGCTTGCTGGCGCTTATCTCTCGCTCGCTTATACCCCGCTTTGGGCCGAGAACATGTCGGCCGGACGAGGATGGATCGCATTGGCCTTGGTAGTCTTTGCTACTTGGCGGCCTGGTCGTTTACTCTTCGGCGCTTATATGTTTGGTGCGATCACCATCCTGCAGTTGCATGCCCAAGGGTGGGGTGTGGTGATCCCGTCACAGTTCATGTCTATGCTGCCTTATCTCGCGACGGTTCTGGTTTTGGTGCTAATTTCTAGCGACCGGATACGGATCCGCCTTAATGCGCCGCAGTGTATCGGTAAGGTGTTTCATCCGGCTCAATGAGTGCTCGCTTGGCCGGGGCAGGAATTCGGAGTTTGACGTTTATCATTCAGACCCTCGGGGGAAGCAAGATGAAGAAAAGGACATTTTATAAGTTGATTGTGGGAACCGTGGCTGCGGGACTGACCTGCGGTGGCGCGCTCGCGTTGACGGTCAAGACCGCTGTGGCTCAAACCAAGGTCGGTTTTGTCTATGTGGGACCAATCGGGGACCATGGTTGGACCTATCGGCATGACCAGGGCCGACTGGCCGTCGACAAGGCCTTCGGCGACAAGGTAAAAACCACTTATGTCGAAAGCGTAAAGGAGGGCCCGGACGCCGAACGCGTAATCCGCCAATTAGCGTCGACCGGTCACGACCTGATCTTCACTACCTCGTTTGGGTTCATGAACCCAACCCTAAAAGTTGCTCGAAGATTCCCTAAGGTCCATTTCGAACATGCCACTGGCTACAAGCGGGATAAGAACGTCAGCACCTATAGTGCCAGGTTCTATGAAGGTCGGTACATTGCCGGTGTGATCGCGGGCAAAATCTCGAAGTCAAATAGGATTGGCTATGTAGCTTCCTTCCCAATCCCAGAGGTGGTGCGTGGGATCAACGCCTTCATTCTGGGCGCTCGCTCGGTCAACCCAAAGATGTCCATTTCAGTAGTTTGGGTGAACACCTGGTACGATCCGGGTAAGGAGGGCGACGCGGCGAAGGCACTGATCGACCAGGGAGCGGACATCATAACACAGCATACCGACTCTCCAGCTCCATTACAGGTCGCCGAGAACCGGGGAGTGAAGGGTTTCGGTCAGGCGTCGGACATGATCAAGTTTGCACCCAAGGCACAACTTACGGCTATCATTAACAACTGGAACCCATACTACGTGGCGCGTACCAAGGCGGTTATAGAAGGCAAATGGGCTTCGTCCGACGTGTGGGATGGCCTGAAGCCAGGCATGGTAGAGATGGCACCATACACTAACATGCCAGCTGATGTGGCCAAGCTCGCTAAGGAGATCGAGGAAGCGATTCGGTCTGGTAAACTGCATCCATTCGCCGGTCCAATTAAGAATCAGTCCGGTGAAACCGTGGTAGCTGCTGGCCAAATCGCGGACGACGGTATGCTTCTAGGCATGGACTTCTATGTTCAGGGCGTTGAGGGCTCGCTTCCGAAGTGAAACCAATCGGATCTGCTCGCCCCAGTCTCCGGCCCGGTCGAGCGCAGGGCCGGAGACTGGGAAACGCATGTTTTAGGTGATCTCGAAATGGGCCTCCACCGTTTTGCCGAGTTCGCCGTTGATCGGTAGGATGTCCTGAGGGCATGCGGAGAACGCAACGATCAGGTCCATCTTTGCGCGGAAGGTGATTACATCCCCGGGTCTCGATAACGGGGGATCAAAGCTGAGGGTGCCCGAGAGCGTCCAGGGAATGTTCATGAACAGGTTGAGCGGCGACGGGGTCTTTGGGGCCGTTATGCCAAGTTCAGCCAGTCCAGAATGCAGATTGTCAGTGCAGTTGTCATGATAGCCTTCATGGCCGATAAGGTTATATCGGTATCGATCGCAGGCTGCCATGAGCGTGTCATGTCGACCAGGCGAAGTGTCATCCAGTACCTCCAACATCGCGCGCCTGTTGTTGCTGTAGTAGCTGTCGCCTATATCCGGGCAGATCTTGACTGTTGTCGCTCGCGTTGCTTCCATGGACATGGTTTCATGTAAGTCTGTTGGGTTGAAAGCCCACGTGTCGACCACCTGGTGGCCATGGGTGTTAATCACGCGCAGTGTCTGGCCTGCGCGCATGCGCGCCGCTTTTCCACTGCGGGGCGGGATTTCAACGATCCTGTCGGAGTTTGCCATGTTATAGCCCCCTGCTGTTTCGGTCGGATAATAGCGTGTTGTCCCGGTTCAGCCGAGCCTGTATCCCAGACCCCGACGCGGCATAGGACGCCACGGCTTGTGTTTACCGCACCGTGCATGCCCTCATGGCCGTCTCAGTTTCTGAATGGGGAGAGGGGGCCATGACCGAGTTTCCGAACAAAGCGCGAGTGGTGATCATTGGCGGCGGGGTGGTGGGCTGCTCGGTAGCCTATCATTTGGCCAAGTTAGGTTGGCGCGACGTCGTTCTGCTCGAGCGAAAGAAGCTCACTAGCGGGACGACTTGGCACGCGGCCGGTTTGATTGGTCAGTTACGCGCTACCTATAATATGACGAGACTGGCTGCATATTCCGCGGAACTCTATGACGGGTTGGAGGAAGAGACTGGCCTGGCCACTGGCTACCGTCGATTTGGCTCGCTGGCGTTGGCGTTGACTGAGGATAGGATGGAGGAACTGACACGTGGCGCGTCAATGGCGAAGACTTGCGGCCTGGAGGCCCAGATCATGGACTTGGGCGAATGCAAGGAGGTCTACCCGCTTCTCGAGGTTTCGGACGGTCTCGGTGGCGTATTCATTCCGGGCGATGGCCAGGCCGATCCGGCCAATATCGCGTTGGCGCTTGCCAAGGGTGCTCGGATGAATGGAGTGATGATTTTGGAAAACGTGAAGGTTACCGGTATCCAGAAAAGTAATGGACGCGTCACAGGTGTCGCGTCCGAGTTCGGTGATATAGAGGCGGAATTCGTGGTCAACTGTGCCGGTATGTGGGGCCGCGAGGTTGCCGCGATGGCCGGTGTGGTGGCACCGCTGCATGCCAATGAGCACTTCTATGTGGTCACTGAGCCTATCGGGGCTCTGCCGCGTGATCTGCCGGTGCTGCGCGTGCCAGATGAGCACACTTATTACAAAGAGGATGCAGGAAAGTTACTGATAGGTTGTTTTGAGCCAGTATCGAAACCTTGGGGTATGGATGGTATTCCCGAGGACTTCAGTTTTGACCAGTTGCCCGAGGATATTGATCATTTTTCGCCAATCTTGAAGGCTGCAATCCAACGCATACCCGTGCTGGAGACTGTTGGCATCCAAACATTCTTCAATGGCCCCGAAAGTTTCACGCCGGATGATCGATACCTTTTGGGAGAGGCGCCTGAGTTGCAGAACTTCTATTTGGCCTGTGGTTTCAACTCGATCGGTATCCAGTCGGCCGGTGGAGCCGGCAAGGCACTTTCGGAATGGATGGATGCGGGCGAGCCGCCCTTCGATCTATGGGACGTGGATATTCGGCGCATGCAGCCTTTCCAGAACAACCGAACCTACTTGTTCCACCGCTCGAGCGAGACCTTGGGCCTTCTCTATGCCGACCATTTTCCCTACCGACAATTCGTGACTGCTCGTGGCGTGCGAAAGAGCCCGCTCCATGACCGGTTAGCTGGGAGCGGTGCCTGTTTCGGTGAGACGGCTGGGTGGGAGCGGGCCAATTGGTTTTTGCCGGAACCTGACTGCGCGACTGGTGAGGGAGCGGAATACCATTATAGCTGGAAGCGACAGAACTGGTTCGAATATGCTGCAGGTGAGCATCGGGCGGTTCGCGAGAGCGTAGGACTGTTCGACATGTCTTCCTTCGCGAAGTTCCGGGTTGAGGGACGTGACGCCGAGGCCGTCTTGCAACGGGTGATGGCAAACGACGTGGCTGTCGAATCAGGGTGTTTGGTCTACGGTCAGTGGTTGAACCGGCGGGGTGGAATCGAGGCTGATCTGACCGTAACGCGTCTTACTGAACAAGCCTTTCTGGTTGTGACCGCGGCGACTTCAGCGGTCCGCGATCTCTCTTGGTTAAAGCGAAATATCCCAGATGACGCTCACTGTGTAGTGACCGATGTCACTAGTGCCGAAGCGGTGCTCTGCGTGATGGGGCCGAAGGCTCGTGACTTGCTTGCTCCTCTTACTTCGGCGGATTTGTCGAATGAGGGGTTTCCCTACGGTACCGCGCGGCAGATCGAGGTCGGTATGGGTATCGCACGTGCGCATCGAGTGAGTTATGTGGGTGAGCTTGGCTGGGAGCTTTATGTGTCCAGCGACATGGCGGCTCATGTCTTCGATGCGATTTCCGTGATTGGCAAGGATCACGGTCTCAGACTTTGTGGCATGCATGCCTTGGATTCTTGCCGAATCGAAAAAGCATTCCGTCATTTTGGGCACGATGTTACCGACGAAGACCACGTGCTAGAGGCCGGCCTCGGCTTCGCGGTGAAAATCAACAAGAAGGCCGGACGGTTTGGTAATTTTATTGGCCGCGACGCCGTTCTTGCCAAGCAACAGAAGGGATTGGACCGACGGATTATGCAGTTCAAGCTCGTCGATCCGGAGCCGTTACTCTACCACAACGAGCCGATCCTTAGGGACGGAGAAATTGTGGGACGACTCACGTCCGGCAACTATGGTCACCATCTGGGCGGTGCGATTGGGTTGGGTTATGTTCCCTGCGTGGATGGAGAGACTGCGTCCGACTTGATCGCCTCGCGTTTCGAAATCGAAGTGGCGGGCGCGCCTGTAGCCGCGGAGGCAAGTCTGCGACCGATGTATGATCCGACGGGTGCACGCATGCGTCTTTGAACATCTCGTGCCGGGTTAAAAACAGGTCTACGGTGTTCATCGTCGTCCAAAGACAACCGGAGCTTTCATGAATATTAATTATAACAAGACTGCCAACTGGCGTGACCATCCCCGTTACCCTGATCCGGCGATTGAGATTCTCGACCCCAGATTTGAGCGGTATCGGATTTTCAGTGCGGCGGTCGAACGCCTTTATACGGGTTGCCGTTGGTCGGAGGGCCCTGTTTATTTTGCCGATGGGCGCTTCTTGCTGTGGTCGGATATTCCAAACCAACGGATATTGAAATGGGAGGAGGAGACCGGAGCGGTCAGTTCCTATCGGAGGCCGTCCAACTTCGCTAACGGTAACACTCGCGACCGCCAGGGTCGTCTGATAACTTGTGAGCACGGGCGCCGAGTGACCCGCACGGAGATCGATGGCTCTGTCACTGTCCTCGTCGACAATTATCAGGGCAAGCCACTCAACTCGCCGAATGATGTAATCGTCAAGTCCGATGGTTCAATCTGGTTCACGGATCCTATCTTCGGGATATTGGGGAATTATGAGGGCGTCAAATCAGAACCCGAAATCGACCAGTATGTCTTCCGAATTGACGGCGAGAGTGGAGCCCTATCGGTCGTAGCCGAGGGCGTGCTCGGGCCGAACGGACTTTGTTTCAATCCGGACGAGACAATAATTTACATTGTGGAATCCCGGGGTGTGCCAAACCGCAAGATCCTTGCCTTTGACGTCGCAAGGGACGGGGTAACGTTGTCGAACAAGCGAGTACATATCGACGCGGGACCGAACGGGACGCCCGACGGCATGCGCTGCGATGTAGACGGCAATCTCTGGTGTGGTTGGGGCATGGGCGATTCGGAACACGATGGCGTCAATATTTACGCATCCGACGGCGAAAAGATTGGTCGAATTGCATTGCCAGAACGCTGTGCCAATGTCTGTTTCGGCGGGGCTATGCGCAATAGGCTGTTCATGGCGGCGAGCCAATCTCTCTACGCCGTATACGTGAATACCCAGGGCGTGAAAGGCGGTTGAATCGTTGGATGCTAATGGGCTTATCTGAAGTCATATCGGTTGGCAGCCAAGCCAAACTGGGGATCCGAACCGACGGTTGATTTCAGATCAATCTCGCCCAGAAGTCTTTCGGTTTTTTCGATTGATAGAGTTTAGCAAGGTATGAGCAAGTCGATTGGTATCGGAACCTCTTCAAGTGATAGTATCGCGCCCTGCCCGTCCCACAGAAACAATGACTACCTTTAGAATTTGCGGATACGCGTCTCGATCTCCGAAGCGATCGAGGTTACCAGCGGGGTCCATTCCTCATTCGGCATCTTGGTTCGGTATTGGGCGGAAGGATACCAAGGGAAATGGTCCGCACCCATGGTGTACCACCCATATCCGTAGTCCATTACGTGGGTGGGCCGCCCAAGTGCACCAGCTAAGTGAAAGACAGATGTATTCGCGGTCACGATGTGGTCCATAACATTAATCAAAGCGGCCAAATCATCAATCTCATTCATTAAATCGGTTTCGGCCGGATGAAAAACCGAAACCCCGAAATTTTCCATTATCTCTTGGATGTCGTTCTCGGGAGCGTCATATTGCAGCGATACGAACTTGACCCCGTCGAGCGCGAATAACGGTGCCAAACTCAGGATTGGTGGGTAGTAAATGCGCCGGGACTGCTGATCCTTACGAGATCTCCAGCACAGTCCGATGAGTGGTTTGGTTTCTCGTGTCCGAAAACGCTCCCGCCAGGCTCGGGATCGTTCCTCGTCCGCGGTCAGATATGCTTTGTGGATGCCAAAGTCTTGTATGCTTTTTCTGAAAAAGCCAGGAAGGTCGCCAAGTTCGATGAACGCGTCGATTTGGTTCGATTCCACTATTCTGGTATAGTCGGAGGTCCGGTTTGACTCGTTTCGGTCTACCAACCGTTCAAGGAAATTCAATTTCGGGAAAGATCTCTGGTAGATGGGAACAAGCCTCCGGTCGCATTCGACTAGAATTTTAGTTGGAACACCGCAGCCGAACCTTGTTGCGAGGTCTGGCAAGCAAGACGCCAGTTGGATTTCGTCGCCCAAGCCTTGTTCGGATACCACTAATAGCGCTTGATACTGTGTGCTCGTATCGGTCCAGCGGTTGCTAGGCAATCCAATTGGCGCGGATGCACGGAACACCGACTTCCGTGCGCTATAGTTGCGCCAGCCGATTCCAAGTTGTCCGGCCCCAAGCTGGAAGATTCCCAGGTTGAATTGGATTTCCGCTCGCATGGGTGCTAGTTGAAAAGCTCGGATGCCAAATTGAAGTGCTGCGTTGGTATCGCCGTTTACAAAGGCGACCTGCGCAAAATTTCCGTATCCGTCGGCATTTGCAGGATCGATGATGCAGGCCTTCCTGGCATCTTCCCGGCTAGTTTCGTGTTCGGCCTCATCATAACTAATTGCGGACCGGGTTGACCAGCAACGCGAGGACATAGGGCTATGGAACGGACCGCTGACAGCTAGGCGTCTCGCTTTGCCCGAAAGTTCTAGTTGGCGATACATGTTGGCGAGATTGACGGTTGCGTCAGAATGGCAAGGATCCAACACCAGCGCGGTTTTGAAGCACAAAGATGCCTCGTCCAAATGTTGAGTTGCCGCGCGGATGAGGCCGAGGTATGACCATGCGGTTGAATTCGTCGGGTCAAGCCTGACCGATTTCCTGATCACTCGCTCGGCTGTGACTAAATTCCGGAACGTGTACGAAATGGCCCCGAGCTCCAGCCAAGTGGCCGGGTTGTTCGGTTGAATAACAGTGGCCATACGGAAGGCTGAGGTGGCCCCCTGATTTGGGCCAATCCGGCTCAGGTGTTGGCCGAGGTTGAAACATATGTCACCAACGCCTGGTTCCAAGACTAAGGCGCGTCTCATTGACCTTGTAGCGGCCCTTGGGTCGGGTTTGGAGACCCCGAGCAAGCCTAGAAGGGCATGGGCATCAAAACGATTGGCGGCTAGTATGGCGGTCTTTGTGATCAGTGGCCGGGAGTCTTCCAGGCTTCCGATCTGGAAAAGCCAACTTCCAAACTGATAAATGATTTCCGCGTCGGCTGGATCGGAGATGATCGACGCACGAAACCATGCCCGGCTCTCTGGGATTCGACCAAGATCGCGTGCCGAAAGGGCTAGACCAAGCAAATGCGCGGCTAAAGGGTTACCCCGGTTCAAGAAAGCAACCCTTCCAAGGTTCTGACCCAAACCATCGCGCTGCGCATGGGCCAATCGACGGGATTTTTTGATCTATTATTAGGATTTATGAGCATCACACCTATTCGTCGGAACCTCTATTCATGAACAACCACCAGTTGGAATCATCGAATCCGGTGGTCGGTTCCCAAAAGAAGCCCGCATCGACAGGTGCCCAATTGGGATGTCGGGAGATAAACAAGCGGCCATAGTCGGCTTTCCAAAGCATGTCTTCCTGACCCCGGTAGGGTATTGGCTCAAGCTCGCGGGCGAAGTACTCGATAAGCAAGACGTATTTTCTCGAGACACGCGCCAACTCGTCTAGGGCCGAATTGAGATCGTCAGGGGCGACGTGAATCAGAACGCCCGAGG
>PBMU01000098.1 GCA_002722775.1 Rhodospirillaceae bacterium | reverse complement strand
TTTCACCGTCGTTAAACACAATCCAGTTCCGCTCCTGCTCAGCAATTTATCAAAACTAGTGGCGGTCCCGGTGCTAACGGCTTGGTTGTGCGACCTGCAAGACGTGGACCCGATCACGACGGGTGTTGTGATATTTTTCACTTTTTTTCCATCGTCGGCCTCGTCCTATGTGATGGCCGCAAATTTGGCAGCGATCACGAGCTTATGGCCACGATCTTAATGACCCAAGTCACAATGGCAGCCCTGACCATTCCGACGATGTTACACACTTACGGCTGACCATTGATGTCCTGCAGTTTAGGAACGTCCTGGGCAATAATGTGAGGCCCTGAAATATGGTAAAACCTGCAGATCCCCAGGAAGTGCCACAACATCGCTTGTGAAGAACCTACGGGCGTGCCTATAGTGCCGCTTTAATGACAATAAACCAATACTCAGAGCCTATACCCAAGACAGTATTCCGATTTCGGCACCTACTTGGGATAGAAGGCCTTCTGCGAGATGACATCGAGCGACTTCTCGATTTGTCGGATGTCTACGTCGGTGCCAACCGCCAGAGCGATAAAAAGCATTCCAACCTGCGCGGGCGCACCCAAATCAACCTGTTCTTCGAGAATTCCACTCGCACACGCACCTCATTCGAGCTAGCTGGCAAGAGACTTGGCGCCGATGTAATCAACATGTCGGTCGGCACGAGTTCGATCAAAAAAGGCGAGACCCTAATCGACACAGCGATGACCTTGAACGCCATGCATCCGGACGTGCTAGTGGTCCGCCACCCAGATTCCGGATCGGTACACCTTCTGGCCGAGAAGGTAAACTGTTCGGTGATTAACGCCGGCGACGGGACCCATGAACATCCGACCCAGGCACTCTTGGACGCAGTCACCATCAGGCGTCGGCTAGGGCATGGGCTTGAGGGTCTTACAGTGGCCATTTGTGGCGACATCGCCCACAGCCGGGTCGCTCGCTCTAATATTCATCTGTTGTCAATTATGGGTGCGCGACTACGAGCCGTGGCGCCACCAACTCTAATACCGGCAGGCCTCGACCGTATGGGTGTTGAACTCCACTACGACATGGAGACAGGCCTGAAGGACGCCGACATCATAATGATGCTACGTCTGCAGACAGAACGGATGAAGGGGAGCTACGTTCCTTCGATCCGCGAGTACTACAGGCTATACGGACTCGACAATGACAAACTCAAGGCTGCCAATCCTAACGCTCTGATCATGCACCCGGGTCCAATGAACCGAGGAGTTGAGATCGACTCCGAGGTCGCCGACGACATCGACCGCAGCCTAATCCGAGAACAAGTCGAAGTGGGCGTCGCAGTGCGCATGGCCTGCCTAGAAGCATTGGTCGGCACCCAGTCCCAGCCATGGGCCAAGAACAATTGAGCGTGCGCCGACGGGGAACTTGGTTATGACAGGCACGGTCTACAAAAACGCACGTCTGCTCGATCCAGAGAACAGTATGGACGCGACTGGCGCGCTTCTGGTCAAGGACGGATACATCGTCGATTCCGGTCCACATGTGTTCGTCGACGCGGTTCAGGACGATTGGGAAGTTGTAGATTGTGGTGGCAAATGCCTAGCGCCAGGGCTAATCGATATGCGTGTCACCACAGGCGAACCGGGAAACGAACATCTCGAGACATTAGCGACGGTGTCGCAGGCCGCAGCCGCCGGCGGAGTAACCAACATGGTTTGCCTGCCGAATACCTATCCCGTGGTCGACGACGTGGCGTTGCTCGAGTTCGTCGAGCGTCGTGCGGCCGAAGTGGGTCTGATCTCGGTACATAGCTACGCCGCTGCCACCAAGGGGACCCGAGGGGAAGAGATGTCCGAGGTTGGCCTGCTACATGAAGCCGGTGCACTTGGCTTTACCGACGGGTCCAAGGCGATCAGCAACGCCATGGTAATGCGCCGGCTACTCTCCTACGCCACGGTTTTCGACGCACTGATCATCCAGCATCCTGAGGTTCGAGAACTGGTCGGATCAGGCGTAATGTCTGAGGGTGAAACTGCAACACGGCTCGGGCTCACGGGCATCCCAGCCGCGGCCGAAGTGATGATGATCGAGCGCGACATCCGCCTGGTGGAGATCACTCACGGGCGCTATCACGCCTCCCGGGTAACCACCGCCCAGTCGGTGGAAGCGATCGCCGAGGCCAAGGCTGCCGGCCTACCAGTAACCTGCGACACCGCGCCACACTATTTCGCCTTGAATGAGGGCGCAGTGAACGACTACCGTACCTTCGCCAAGGTCTCCCCGCCACTTAGAACTGAAGAAGATCGGCGGGCTGTACTTGCGGGAATTGCCGACGGGACCATCGATGCAATAGCGAGTGATCACACGCCACGAGACCAGGATTCTAAGCGTCTGCCATTCGACCAAGCCGCCCACGGCGTGGTCGGGCTCGAAACGATGCTCACTATCACTCTGGAGGCTGTACACAATGGCGGGCTCACTATGCTTGACGCAATCGCCGCACTAACGCAACGACCCGCGCGGATCTTGGGACTTAACGCCGGAACACTGGCTAAAGGTGCAGCAGCAGATTTGTTAATTTTTGACCCGGACATCGCCAGTCAGATCGACGCCGCAAAGTTTCAAAGCAAATGCAAAAATAGTCCGTTCGACGGCAAACCGATACAAGGCCGTGTCCTTAAAACCATCCGCCGCGGGAAAACCGTCTTCAATCACAACGCAGAAGAGGGTCCTCATCCTGGTAGGAGCGCACATGCCTGATCCGCTAGGGGATCTAAGTTATACGTGGCCATTCTACGCTGCAGTGCTACTGGGTTATTTGGTTGGTTCGATCCCATTTGGTCTAGTGCTAACAAAACTCGCCGGGCTGCAAGACATTCGATCTATTGGTTCCGGAAGCATTGGTGCAACTAACGTGCTCAGGACTGGGAAAAAGGGCCTGGCGCTGGCCACCCTGCTGCTCGATGGTAGTAAGGGGGCCGCGGTTGTCCTGATCGCCAACCATCTCTACACAGTTGACTACGCTGTACTCGCCGCCGGCGGAGCGTTGATTGGCCATTGTTTCCCGATCTGGCTCAAATTTATCGGAGGCAAAGGGGTAGCCACAGGCCTAGGTATCCTCCTCGCCGCGACCCCTCTGATCGGCCTAATCGCATGCCTCATCTGGCTCGCCGTTGCTATGCTGTTCCGTTATTCCTCTCTTTCCGCTCTGATCACCTTCGCTGCAATACCGTTTGCCACCTACTATCTGGTCGACATACAGCATGCCGAACTGGCCGGGTTTCTAGCGGTGGTAATCTGGCTGCGACATTATGAGAACATTCGCCGGCTATTAAAGGGCAAGGAATCCAAGATTACTGGCAAAAAAATCTCTAACTGAAAGGTTTTGTGCCTACTCCAGGCAAGGAAATTCAGCCGTACACGAGGTGCATCGCTTTAGGGTCTAGTGATAAGGGCAATTGCGGATGGGAAAATATTCGAACTCCTCCATAGCAAGTCAAGGGCCCCAAAATCATCATTTTCGGTCATGCTCAACCGTGTCCAGATCAGCGCTCTTAGGATGAATTGGCACACAACCGTTGCGTTCAGTCAGGATTTGGTGTCGGCGCACGAATCAGGCATACGGTGGTCGTGCCGTTCCGGAATAAGAAAGAAAGATTACGCTGCCTTGCTCCGGTCTTCCAAATCGCTTCACCAAGTTGCCGCCTTACCGATTATCAAAACTCGATCAGGGATCGAGATTCTGTTAATTACGACCCGCAAGTCCCGCCGGTGGATTCTCCCGAGAGGATGGGCGACAAAAGGGCTAAGCCTTTCAGAGTCCGCGGCCAGGGAAGCCGCTGAGGAAGCCGGAGTAATCGGCCAAATCGACGATCGGGTAATCGGCACCTATGACTACCGAAAACGGATTGATGCTGGCTACGACCTCGACTGCCATGTTTTCGTTTATCCGCTGCATGTCTTAGTGCATCAACTCGACTGGAAAGAACGGGGCCAACGCGAGGTTTTCTGGTGTCCGATTGAAGCCGCCGTCTCCCTGGTTGAAGATGATGGTTTGTCAAATCTTCTAAGTCATCTTAGCAAAAATCCCAAACACCCCTACTTAACCGAATTCATATCCCGGTGGGAGTACAAACCGTGGGCTTAATCAAGACATCGCTGGACAAGGACCTTGAAAAATTTGTCCATGTCCAGGCCGCGACCCGCAGCCTCTCCCACGACATGGTCGCCCACGGGCTCGCCGTCTTGTTCTTAGGTGCTTCAGCCGCATTTGCCGGGATCTACGCAGGTGTCGCAGAGAACGCTGCTATCGTCGTCTTCGCCGCAGTACTAGGCGGGTATATGGCTTTAAATATTGGTGCCAACGACGTCGCTAATAATGTTGGTCCAGCCGTGGGGTCTCAGGCAATGACCCTGCTTGTTGCGTTGCTCATTGCAGCGGTGTTCGAGAGCGCCGGCGCGCTGATCGCCGGTGGCGACGTAGTTTCCACGATATCGAAAGGGATCATCGACCCAGCTCAGGTGACAGATACTGGGACCTTCATCTCGGCGATGATGGCAGCGCTGGTGGCGGCAGCCGTCTGGGTCAATCTCGCGACCGTGGTCGGAGCCCCAGTCTCTACCACCCACTCCGTGGTCGGCGGCGTGTTGGGGGCCGGGGTCGCGTCGGTCGGCTTCGGATTGGTGAACTGGGCGACAATGGGAAAAATCGCTGCGAGCTGGGTGATCTCTCCGGTGATGGGTGGAGTCATTGCTGCCCTTTTCCTCGCATTTATCAAGATTAACGTGATCTACCAAGAAGACAAAATTGCTGCTGCCCGGCGATGGGTGCCGCTCTTAATCGCTGTTATGGCCGGCGCGTTCGCTTGCTATCTCTCGATTAAGGGGTTGAAAAGGGTCTGGAAGGCGGATGCTGCCATTGTCATGGCAATAGGGTTGGTTACATTTGCGCTGGTCTGGACTGCCATGCACCCTCTGATTCGGCGGCAGTCAGAGGGCCTTGAGAACCGGAACCGGTCATTGCGTGTGCTGTTCCGATTTCCACTTATTTGCTCTGCCGCCTTGCTCTCTTTTGCACATGGAGCCAACGACGTGGCGAACGCGATCGGCCCGCTCGCCGCGATCCTGCATGCCGTCCAGTCCGGCGACGTAGCGGCTAAGGCATCGATCCCGCCATGGATCATGGTGATTGGCGCCTTCGGGATCAGCATAGGGCTGTTCCTCTACGGACCAAAGCTAGTTCGTATGGTCGGAGAGAAGATCACCAAAATGAACCCGATGCGGGCCTACTGCGTAGCACTGTCAGCAGCTATCACGGTAATCATTGCTTCTTGGCTCGGGTTGCCTGTGAGCTCCACCCACATTGCCATCGGTGCTGTCTTCGGTGTCGGCTTCTTCCGCGAATTCTATACCCGACACAGCCGCCGTCGACGTTCAATGTTGGCCCAACACGGATCCGGTAAATCCAGGATTGAGATCGAAGCGGCACCCGAGGAAATCCGGCACAGAAAGTTAGTGCGTCGCTCACACTTTCTGACCATTTTAGCCGCCTGGGTGGTCACCGTGCCCGCATCGGCCTTCCTAGCCATCGTCGTTTTCCACGGGTTAACTTGGCTCAGATAGGAAGAGGGCATTCAACGGTAGTGGACTAGCCTTTAGACGTAATCCGCTTCGTGCCTTTTCCAGTCTAGTCGCCCAAAAAACCTTTTCATCTTGCCCTTACGGGATCATTTGATGCCCCCGTTGTTGCCTATTACAGAAACCAACCACATCCCGAGCCAGGTTGAAGACTATAAAATAAGTGATCCGATTATTTTAGAATCGGCTCCCCGCCAAGCAGCAGACTCACCTAACCGCGCTGAGCGACCAAATACCCAACTCAACATGTTTCGCGCAAAGCGTTCCCCGGCTCAGATCACTTTCACCCTCTTGGAATAAAAATATAGTTACTCAGCGCAAAACAAGCCATGAACGGCATTTGGGTGTGAATCTCAGCGACGGGCAGCCAAGCCTTTCGAACAGCAGCACATGCCCGAGTAGCGCCGTCGAGGTTTCTTCCGGCCAACGCCCGGTCGAGAACAATAATATATAGCCGAGAGAGCACAACACGCTTTGCTTTCTGCTTCGCCACATTATCGAACCAAAATCTATTGCACTGGGGCCATTATATCTCTTCGGCTCCTCAGAAAACTGAGCCTACCCAGCCATCAGGCCCACTGACATTGCATTCCCAATCACAATTTTATGCATCCAGTAACACATCATGTTTGAGTGAAAACGTGAGAAATCTAGCCCTGCATCGAGTAAACGCATCTTATCCAAAGCTTAGGTTCAGAAAGATCAACAACCTGCTGCTCGAGATTACAAAGAGATTGGTTTTCTCGAAACTGAGTATCAGGGCAGGATAGCCTAGCAAACATAACGATGGAGACTTTCATGCCCAGTCACGCCAGCGACAGCCTGCTCTTTAGTGCCTCGTTCTCCACGCCCTAGTTTCTTGAAATTTTTAGCGATCAGAACCGCGTTCAGAAGTGGCTGGACGTCGAGGCGGCATTGGCCGAGGCTCAAGCTGAACTTGGTATTATCCCGACCGAAGCGGCGCGCGAGATCGTTGCTAAGGCTATCGTGAAAAATGTCGACATTGCCGAGATCGGCCGCCAGATAAGCCAAACGGCGCACCCCATCGTCCCGGCCGTACGCGCACTGGAGGCGGCCTGCGATGGGGGCGCGGGTGAGTTCGTGCATTATGGGGCCACCACTCAGGACATAATTGACACTGGCATGATGCTCCAGGTGAAGGAGGCCTGGCCGCTAATCATCAGGGACCTAACCGCAATCCGAACGGCTTGCGCTGAACTAGCACACACTCACAAGAGTAGTGTCATGGCGGGACGCACCCATGGACAGCAAGCCCTGCCGATCACCCTAGGCTACAAATGCGCCGTCTGGGTCGACGAGATCGACCGTCATCTAGAACGCATAGTCTCAGCCGCCCCACGTGTTCTGTCTGGTAACATTACAGGTGCCGTCGGCACGATGGCTTCGTTTGGAGATCAAGGCCGTAAGATGCAACGTCTCGCGCTCGACAAGCTAGGCCTGGACACACCAATTATCTGCTGGCATTCGGCACGTGACCGGGTGCTGGAACTTGCAAATCTGATGGTACAAATCGCCTGTACCTTGGGCAAACTTGCCCGTGAGGTCTACGCTCTCCAACAGGTTGAATTCGGAGAGATCGCCGAACCGCATCACCACGGTAAGGTCGGAAGTTCGACTATGCCCCACAAGCGCAACCCAGCAGTCTCAGAACTCGCCATCGGCCTCTCACGTTTGATCCGTGCTCAGCATACCGCCATCACCGACGCAGTCTTTCAAGAGCATGAACGTTATTCTGCGATGCTCCGGATCGAACTAGCTGCCGTGCCAGAAATAATGGTCTATACAGGCGCTCTGTTAGCCAAGATGCGGTTGGTACTCGAAAACCTTGAAGTTGACACTGAACGGATGCGTACCAACTTGGATTTGCTTGGCGGCCTGCTGCTTTCCGAGCGCGTGATGCTCGCACTGGGCGAGCATATAGGCAAACAGACAGCGCATGAAGTGGTTTACGAAATCGCAATGGCATCGTTCGAGCGAGGCGAGACGTTTCGGGACGCCTTGCTCGCCGACTTACGAGTGGCGGCACATCTTGACAAGAATAGGATCGATAACCTGCTAGACCCGTCGGGCTATGTCGGTCTCGCCGAGACTATCGTTGAGGATGTCCTGGCCAAGGCGTAACTGACGGACCATGGTATACCCGCTCAACTAAGTTTGGAAGGGATCGAAGAAGGGCATTCTCCGTTGTGAATCGAAACAAGCCGGAATTCAAAATACTTGGTGATCACACGGTTGCTCAATTTTTTAGCCAAAAACTCGTCAAAACATCTGACCTGCCTGGTGAACTGATCAGGACAGGACTAGAAAAGTCTTGTCACAGGCACCAACAGGGAGGAGCGGGCCAAAGGCAAGATTTGGTGCGCTTGGCGGAATACAAGAGGACGAATTCGTAATAGCCAAGCCCATCGATTGCCCCACGTGGGCAGGTCGAACTCAACTGCCGCAAACGGCACGTAGCGCACAAAATTATCAGCCCCCTTATCGTTCCAGTTGACGAAATCAATCGCGAATGCGAATTGTGTTTAAAGTTTTTGGATCACCATACTTATGGGGATCGAGCTCGCGGGACCGCTGGAACGGCACTCTTTAAAACGAATTATATATCGGATTTACCCATGATTACAAAGTCTTGAGTGTAACGTTCAGGAACCGCTGTTTACGCCAGTTGGATCGGAGTGTAGTGGGGCGCGCATGAAACATGTCGTCGTGGAATCGCCGGCCAAGGCGAAAACCATCAACAAATATCTGGGAAGTGACTTCACGGTCCTGGCCAGCAATGGCCACATCCGCGATCTGCCTGCGAAAGACGGATCCGTACGTCCGGACGAAGATTTCGCGATGACATGGCAGTCGAAGGTAAATTCCGAGAAGCAAATCCGCGAGATCAAAAAAGCCTTAAAGGGGGCAGACAACCTGATCCTTGCAACGGATCCGGATCGCGAGGGCGAAGCTATCTCTTGGCATGTGAAGAACGTTCTCGAAGAACAACATGCACTCGCCGGCATCCCAGTCCAACGCGTCGTTTTCAACGAAATCACCAAGACGGCCGTGCTCGACGCCATGGCCAAACCACGTGAACTCGACCAGACCCTGGTTGACGCTTATTTCGCACGCCGTGCACTCGACTACCTCGTTGGGTTCACGCTCTCTCCCGTGCTGTGGCGGAAACTGCCAGGCTCACGCTCCGCTGGACGCGTGCAATCGGTCGCTCTCCGCTTGATTTGCGAACGCGAAGCCGAGATCGAAGCGTTCAGGCCACGAGAATACTGGACCATCGACGTATCGCTCAGGAGCGAGGCGGGTAAACCGTTCTCTGGACGGCTGACCCATGTTGACGGGAAGCGGTTGGATAAGTACGACCTGAAAAACGAGACTGACGCGTTGGCAGCCCAAGAATTAATAGAGAGGTCGATTCACTCAGTCACATCAATCGAACGAAAGAGGGTCCGGCGTAATCCACAGCCACCGTTCACCACTTCAACCCTACAGCAGGAAGCTTCTCGTAAGCTTGGCATGGGTGCATCGCGGACCATGCAAATCGCGCAACGGCTCTACGAGGGTGTGGACATCGGCGGCGAGACCGTCGGCCTAATCACTTACATGCGCACCGATGGCGTCCAGATGAGTCAGGAATCGGTGATCGCTATCCGCGAGGTAATCAACAGCGTCTACGGTAACCAGTTCTTGCCAGTGGCCCCACGTGTCTATCGGGCTCGAGCCAAGAATGCCCAGGAGGCTCACGAAGCAATTCGGCCAACAGACGCGACGCGAGCAGCAAAAGACGTCAGCCGATTTCTAGACCACGACCAAGCAAGGCTTTATGAGCTGATCTGGAAACGCGCCGTGGCAAGTCAAATGGCCAGTGCTGAGCTTGACCAGACCGCCGTAGTTATGCAGGCCGCCGATAAACGAACCACGTTACGCGCCAATGGTTCAATCGTCGCCTTCCAGGGTTTCCTGACACTCTACCAGGAGGACCGCGACGAGCCTGCTGCCGAAGGCGACGACAACGATGATCGCATCCTGCCGGCGATGAAGGAAGGCGAAAGCCTTGGCCGCAATTCGGTTACACCGGAACAGCATTTCACCCAGCCCCCCTCCCGATTCACCGAGGCAAGCCTGGTTAAAAGGATGGAGGAACTTGGTATCGGCCGACCTTCAACCTATCACAACATCCTCCAGGTGCTTCAAGACCGCAACTATGTACTCCTTGAGAAAAGGCGTTTCCTTCCAGAAGACCGAGGACGACTGGTTACCGCGTTCCTTGTCAATTTCTTTGAACGTTATGTCCAATATAATTTTACCGCCGATCTCGAGGGCGAACTTGACGGGATAGCCGAAGGTAAATTCGACTGGAAGATAGTTTTGAAGAGATTTTGGTCGGCGTTCAGTTCAGCTGTCGACAACACCAAAGACCTCCGTGTGTCGGAAGTCTTGGACACCCTAGACGAAGAACTCGGGCGGCACTTCTTCCCAGACGGGCCGAATGGAGAATCGACACGCGGCTGTCCCTTGTGCTCAAACGGCCGACTAAGTCTGAAACTCGGTCGTTACGGTGCCTTCATTGGATGTTCGAACTATCCGGACTGCCGACACACTCGTCAGTTCAGCGTCGTAGGCGAACTCGAGGATCCGGCGCAAGCTCTGGATGAACCGAGGCTCCTAGGAAAGGACCCAGACAGCGGCAAGGACGTTAGTCTGCGCAAGGGCCCTTACGGTTACTATATCCAACTCGGCGAACAGGGTGAGAAGAAATCGGAGAAGCCAAAACGCGCATCACTAACCAAAAACATGCAGCCGGCCGGCGTCTCACTGGAAGTCGCGCTCGGCCTGTTACGCCTACCCCGCAACATTGGCGCCCATACCGAAAGCGGGGAAATGATCACGGCTGGCATTGGGCGCTACGGTCCGTATCTCAAGCATGGAATGGCCTACACCTCGATCCCTGCCGACGACGACGTTCTGACCATCGGTCTTAACCGTGCGATCGACCTGATCGCAACAAACGAACGCAAGCGGCCACCGGCAAAGTCAATTGGAGACTCCGGCGGCAAGCCTGTCACTGTGCGCAGTGGACGCTATGGCCCTTATGTCCAATTAGGCCAAGTCCGCGCCACCTTGCCCAAAAATTTGGACAAAGACAGTATCACCTTAGAGGAAGCGCTGAAGCTGATAGAGGCCAAAGCTTCAAAATTGGGTAAGGGCAAGGCAGTGAAGAAAGGAGCGGCCAAGACGACAAAAAAAAAGACTAAGGACAAATCGAAAAATCAAAAGCCGTCAGCTGATCAAGTTTTAGTTAGTGACTAGTTCCACCCCGTGACAAAACATACAAAGCCCGCCAGGACACTGCCCACCCGAGAGCAGATCAAGACCTTCATCGAGGAAAGCTCCAGGCCCGTCGGACGGCGTGAGGTCGCGCGAGCCTTTAACCTTAAGGGCCCCGATCGGATTGAACTGAAACGATTGATCCGCGACCTGGTCGAGCGAGGTGATATTGATCCAGGCGACCGACGCAAGGTTTCGGCAACCGGTCGGCTGCCATCCGTTGCCGTGGTTAAAGTTATTTCGATCAACGATGACGCGGAAGCCGTGGCCCGCCCGGTATCAAGAACGACCGTCGGCAAATTAACCGAAGTCCTACTACCCCATGTTAACGGCAACCCTTCCTTCTCGATCGGAGATCGAATACTTGCCCGCTTATCTCATTTTCGCGGCGGTATCTATCGCGGTTCAGTCGTTCGTCGTCTGGAGACCGAATCACAACGAGTGGTTGGCGTTCTGAAAAAATCTAACAAGGAACTGAGACTAGTCCCGAGCAACGGTCGGCGGTCGCACGAGGCCGTCGTGGCAAAAGCTGACGCAGGTGAAGCGCGAGCCGGCGACATCGTTTCCGCCAAGTTACTGCCAGGCCGCCGCATGGGTTCACGAAAAGCATGTGTCATCGAGGTGATAGGCCGGGAAAACTCACCCAAAGCCATAAGCCTGATCTGCATCAATGAGAATGAAATTCCTGATAACTTCTCTCCAGACGCCCGAGAACTTGCTGAGAAGGCGAAACCAGCAACACTTGAAGATAAACGCGAAGATCTTCGCCACATTCCTCTAATCACTATAGACGGCCCGGATGCCCGCGACTTCGACGACGCCGTATGGGCTGAGGCGGATACTTCAACGAGCAACCAGGGCGGCTGGCGCCTTCTTGTCGCGATAGCTGACGTAGCCCACTATGTACGCCCGAATGACGCTTTGGACGTCGAGGCAAGGAAACGAGGCAACTCCGTATATTTTCCTGACCGCGTCGTGCCGATGCTGCCCGAAACGCTCTCCAACGGTCTTTGTTCGCTCAAGCCCGGTGAGGATCGGGCTTGCCTCGTGGTTGAGATCACTATCGACGCCAAAGGTCGAAAAACCAGCCATCGTTTTCAGCGTGCTCTCATGCGCTCGGTCGCTCGCGTAACCTATGAAGAAATTCAAGAAATTCAGGACCGCGACCCTCAAGCATCCGAGGGTCTCGCCGCGCTTTCCCGTCCACTTTTCGGTGCATTTCGAGCACTCGTCCAGGCCCGTGAAAAACGGGGAGCGCTCGAAATCGAGATACCTGAAATGCGGGTCGTAGTTGCCGACGACGGTACCGTCGAGGCAATAAAACCCCACGCCCGGCTCGATAGCCACAGACTAATTGAGGAGTTTATGATTCAGGCTAACGTAGCCGCCGCAGAGGCACTGCAACACCGCAAACACCCGTGCGTCTATCGGGTGCACGATAGGCCCGCGCCAAAAAAGTTCGAGGAATTGCGGGTTAACCTTAGTGGGTTTGATATCCAGCTCTCAAAAGGGCAGGTAGTACACTCCACGCTATTCAATAGAATTCTCGAACAAGCCCGTGGAAAGGGCCACCAATCTTTGGTGAACGAACTGGTACTGCGTGCACAGAGTCAGGCAGTCTACACTCCGCATAATATCGGCCATTTCGGTCTCGCGCTGCGCCGTTATGCGCACTTCACCTCACCGATCCGCCGATACTCCGACTTGCTTGTTCACCGAGCTCTAATCGATGCTCACAATTTGGGGTCCGGCGGTGATGGACATTCTGAACCATCTGAGCTTGAGGCTGTTTGCGAGCACATCTCTATGACCGAGCGTCGCGCCACAGCCGCCGAACGATCAGCCATTAACCGCTATTCAACACTCTTCATGGCCGATCGGATAGGCGAACAATTTGAATCTGTGGTCTCAGGGGTCGTGCGGTTCGGCCTTTTCGTAACGCTGGAAGGTGGTCAAGCCGACGCGCTACTCCTCGCTAGAAACCTACCCGACGACTACTACGACCACGACCGCGCACGCCATGAGTTGCTCGGGCGTCATTCTGGGATGCGATTTCGCCTAGGTCACGCTTTGACCGTACGCCTCAAAGACGCAAATTTAGTTAGTGGGCGGCTTGAAGTGGACTATGTCGCTGGTGGGGAGGCGAACCGTCCTCGAAAAAGGATCGGGCTTGGGACTAGGGGAAAGCCAAAGGAAAAATCTGACAGCCCACCGCGACGAGGTCGTTCCGGTCGAAAAAAAACCGATGATTGATCCTGAGTTATT
Source organism: Rhodospirillaceae bacterium (assembly GCA_002722775.1). Classification (GTDB taxonomy): domain Bacteria; phylum Pseudomonadota; class Alphaproteobacteria; order Thalassobaculales; family Thalassobaculaceae. The sequence continues at coordinate 5,987 of PBMU01000098.1, read as the reverse complement.
TATTCGTCACATTTCCCAATCACTAAGCTGAGGCGCATGTAAAAAAATTTCCTGGAAAGTCTGGACTTGAAAAAGCAAATTCCCGGTCCAACACGGTGGCCAGGCGCCATCATCGCGGTATTGACATTTCTGTCGTTGGGCGCCTGTTCGGTCCCAACCAACATAGGGCCACCAGAGACCTTTGTTCGCAAGGATGCAGCAGCACTGTTTTCGGCGGCGTATGAAATGGTCGAAGCCTATTACGTTGAGGAACCGGACATCCCCAGCATGGCAGTAATGGGCTTGAATGGACTGACAATACTTGATGCGGCCATCCGTGCAGAGAATGCCAACGGATCTGTAACACTATTGAAGTCCGACAAACCGGTTACCACATTTGTCGTCCCCTCGCCCAACGACGTCGTTCGGTGGGGCTACCTCACTGCAACCTTCCTTGAAACGGCACGCACCAATTCTCAGGCCATCGCGGATGTTAGCCCCGAGAGGCTCTACAAGATTATTTTTCAAGCCGCATTTTCAAAACTAGACCGATTCTCTAGGTACTTAACCGCGAAGGAGGCACGCGCCAGCCGCTCACATCGGGAAGGCTATACGGGGATCGGCATCCGCCTAAAGTCAAATCCTGATGGTGCGGTAATTCTGTCTGTCTTCGAAGATAGTCCAGCATCCGACATCGGTCTTCGAAAGGGTGACCGTATCGAGTTGATCAATGGGGAACCTATCAAGGGCAATAAACTCGAAGATGTGATCCTTCTATTGCGTGGTCCAAGTGGAAGTTCCGTTCGAATTGGGATTCTTCGCGAAGGGAAGAGTTTCCAACGCACCGCTGTACGAAGGGCAGTCATCGAGCAAACGGTCTTTGCCTTTCTCCGTGATGGAGCAGCCTATCTCAAGATCACCGGATTCAACGAACACACCAGGCGCCGACTGGACGAGCGGATCAATGAACTGAACCAAGAGGCCGGGGGCTACCTTAAAGGCATGATCCTAGATCTACGTGGCAATCGCGGCGGTATGCTGGACGTCGCCGTCAACGTTGCTGACCTCTTCATCGCTAAGGGTCCGATCCTAACCACAGCCGGACGCCACCGTGACGCACGCCAAGAATTTGATGCCAACGCTGAAGATGTCGGCGAAGACATGCCGCTAGTGGTCCTAATCGACAGCGCATCAGCCTCCGCCTCGGAAGTAGTCGCAGCCGCCTTACAGGACAGCGGACGCGGCCTGCTGGTTGGAGCCAGGTCTTATGGCAAGGGAACAGTCCAACGCGTCCGTGATTTGCCAAATAATGGGGCCCTCAATATCACTTGGGCCGAGATGCGTTCACCCGCTGGATACACGTTGGCACGCTTCGGGGTGTTTCCTAATATTTGCACAGGGGATATCGACGAACCGCCACATGCAATATTGGAACGTCTCCGCAGCGGCAAGATGATTGATCCAATAATGGGTCCGCTACGTCGACTTACAACCGAGCTTGACGCCGCCGGACAATCGCGCCTCCTCAAACGTTGCGGGGACGGGGACCACTTAGATACGGCCCAAGACCCCGATCTTTTTCTGGCGCTAGGACTTCTTGGAGAACCCGCCCTGTTCAACCGTGTATTCGACCAGGCGCTCTTAGGTATGGAGCGCGTGACAAAACCATGAAAGCCCCGACCAATACTTGACTTCTCGGAATCGGAGTGCAATTTTCCGTTACTCTCAACCTCGTATTTCACAGGTGAAGACTATGGCCAAGCCGGCAACAGTCCTAATCAAGCTAGTCAGCAGCGCCGACACCGGGCACTACTACGTAACCAAGAAAAATCCGCGCACCCAAACCGAAAAACTTCAGTTGAAAAAATACGATCCGGTCGCACGCAAGCATGTGCTCTACAAAGAATCGAAGATCAAGTAACCTTCGCATGAATTGAGCTCAGTATCGGCACCCCCCCTCCCACACGTGCGGCTTTTCGGAAAACTATACTCACCGTCAAAAATAGCAGCCGAGTTGGGCGTCCGATAGACGGGGATTCTACCACCCCGCAAGGGGCCGACCTATATCCCGCCGAGGACTTCTTACAACCGAGGGCAGAATCCTTCGTGCCTTCTAACCGCTGCGGTGATCGGGGTAACCGCTTCACCTTGCAGTCTATTCGGGGCGTTTTGACCAAGCCTTGGGCCCTGCTCGGACGCACACGGTCAACTGCCGCATCCACCGTCGAACTGCTCAAATCGTGTGGTTCGACACTATCGTGTTCGCATAGCAACAGTTGGAAACTGTTGGCAAAAGTCCTCGGCGCAGAACACACAATGATGGGCACGGACTATCCCTTCGACATTCGTGAATACAATCCGATCGGTCACGTCGTAGAAAGCGGCCTAGACAACACCACAAAAACTGCGATTGTCGTGGGTAACGCGGCCAAACTCTTCCGAATGGGAAATTGAAGAACCTGCCGGCAGCATATCCTTTACAATTTGGGGCCCGAGCGGATTTCCACTGGGATTTCGCGCTTCAGATACTTGCCATCCGCGAGTTCTCCCAGGAATTTGCCGTTTTCAACCATCACTTTGCCCCGTAGCAGCGTGATCACGGGCCAAGCGGTGACGTCGTGGCCATCCCACGGGCTATAGTCAGCCTCGTGCAAATCCTCAAGGCGCACCTTCTTTTTCACCGTCGGATCTAGCACAGCGATATCAGCATCACTGCCAGCCGCAATTGCGCCTTTGCGCGGATAAAGCCCCATGATCTTGGCCGCGTTAGTGGAAACCAGGTCCACAAACCGAGAGAGCGAATAACCTCGGACCGTCACCATCTCCTGATACATCACAGCCACCCTCGGCTCGACGCCGGCATTGCCGCCTGTAGTGTCGTCGATTCGGTCACCCACGGTCTTAAGTTGAAGCGAGCAACAGATTTCGTCGGTCGCAACCGCGTTTATCGAGCCGTCTAGTGTGCCAGCCCAAAGCTCCGCTTGATCTTCGGGTGATTTCAGCGATGGATAGGTGTGGTAAATCTGCCCATTCGGCCGTTTGTAGTCCTCGGAATTGTAAAGCATATATTGATGCAGCGTTTCGCCATAGATCGGCTGACCCTTAGAGCGCGCCTCCCGAATGGCCTTTACCCCTGTACCCGCGCTCACATGCATCATGTATAGCGGCGTTTGCTCCGCCTCCGCCAACCGAATCACCCGGCGGAACGACAAGTCTTCCGAGAGTGTGTTGTGCACCTCCGCCAAATTGTGGAAGCTGACACGGCCCTCCCGTATCAGCTTTTCGTACATGTGCATTACAATATCGTTATCTTCCGCGTGGATTACACCGAGCCCCCCGGCCCGCGAAATCACCTTGAACACCTCCCAGATATCGCCAAAATGCACCATGCGTCCCGACCGGCTAGGCGTGATGTTTGTAGTAAAAATCTTAACCGTCGGATATCCGTCTACTAGTAGGTCCTTGAGTTCATCTAATACCGGCGGCTCGATGTCACCCAGCAGCATCAGGTGATATGCGTAGTCGCAATAGCAGTTACCAACCCAATCCTCGTCGCGTTGAGCTATTACCTCTCGGATAGGAATTTCTTCCATTCGAGCAGCGAAGTCGATCAGTGTCGTGGTGCCTCCATAGAGCGCGGCACGGCTAACCACTTCGGGACCCTCGGTATACCCGACACCACCGTCCGGCAATGGCATGTGCCACTTGCAATGGACATGCGGATCTACACCGCCAGGCATGACGATCTTACCCGAGACGTCAATCACTCGGGCCGCCTGATCGTCAGCAATGGTTCCACTATTGGCGACCGCGGCGATTATCTCACCCGAAACCGCCACATCACTCACATTGACACCATGTGGTGTAACCACCGTACCGCCACGCAACAGTAAATCGAACATCACCATCCCCAATAGATTTCGGCCCATTCACCTTAGATCATTCTAGCGAAGCAGATCATGTTTCGTGGCGAACGCCAAGATGGCGGTTACGCAATACACCTCTACCTTGCCGAAGGGTGCTATGGTTCAAGGAGTTGGCCGCCTGCTGAAGAAGGAGAATCTCACTCCAATCCTATTCGCCAGAGGCTTCAATCACCTCTTCTGTAATGGTGTCGAGGAGCGCCTCGATCCAGTTCTTTGTAAGTCCACGGCCAATCATTACAAGCCGTGATCTGGGCACCGCGTCGGGCCATGCATCCAAGGAGCGAATTGAGTGAAAGACGTGTTGGACACCATTGAGGATCGCTGGCTTTTCCGGATCTTCCGCCACTTGAATGATACCCTTTAGCCGCAAAAGATCTGCCCCAAAGGTCTCCGCCATAGCCTGCAAAAATAAGGTCAGAGCTACTGCCGGAACCGGCGTTTTGAGTTCAAGAGAGACCGAGGTGATATCATCGTGTTGGTGATTATGTTGATGGCTGGCGGGTCGGAATTCCTTTAACTGTATCTCCTCGTGCCACGTCGTTGCGCCACCGGTTATTACAACGGGGTCAATCCCCCCCAGAACCGACCGAACAATCGGCGCGTCGGGATTCATCGCTGTCAGACGTTCGGTCAGTAAATTCGTATCACTTGTAACAAGGTCCGTTTTGGTCAACAGAAGAATATCCGCAAGACCAACCTGCTTGCGGCTCTCACCATAGGTGTTTAGCGTTGCCAGCCCGTTCATTCCGTCCACTGTCACCACCACCCGGTCGAGGACGACGTGGGACCGGAGTGTCAAATCCGCCATAGCTGCGTGAACGATAGGTGTGGGATCGGCCAACCCAGTAGTCTCTAACACGATCCGTTCGAAGCCACGACCTGAGCCCCGTTTTTTCATCAACCTGTGCACCGCATCGACAAGGTCGCCGCGCATGACACAGCAGAGGCAACCGGTCGAAAGCTCCACTAAGTCCTCTTCGCTTGATTCGATTAGTTCATGATCGAGCCCTATCTCACCGAACTCATTTATGATCACGGCGGTGTTCGCCAATTCCTGTCGGCGCAAAAGCGCCGCAATCAGCGTGGTCTTTCCGCTACCTAGAAAACCCGTGATAACTGTCATGGGGACTGGCGCGATGGGAATTTGGGTCACTTCTGATCCCCTTGCACGAACAAGACACGGCCCGCCTTCCGGCCCGGAGCCGTAATCTCGCGAAGGCTTCTTAGGGCGGGCAGAATGGAAATATGGACGCGATCCCGCCTGCCCTGCTCTACGAGACGCCAGACGACACCAAAGGGTTCGCGCTCAAACCGCAGAACGACAGCTGCCCCATCTGCTGTAACGATCTGGCATGAAGTCTGATCGGTCGCGAAAGTGGCTTCCACTTCGACCTTCCAGATGGCCAATGCTCCTTCTACTAAAATCTGGAACCGGGCGGGCGTCATGCCGCACGATTGGCTAGCCACCAGGCGAGCAACCTAGTAGCTGCCATAAAATCCGAAATTTTCATATCCTCGTCTGGATTATGACTGCCATTGGCATTTCTGATAAAAAGCATGTGAGTACGAACGCCGGCAGCGGCGAAGGCGGCGGCGTCATGGCTCGCCCCGCTGGCGATCTCGATTGCCGGTATCGACAATGCGTCGACGCCATCGAGCATGCCCGATTTTATCGCCGGGTCCATTGTTCCCGGATCCGCGCGGGTGAAATCGCCAAGCTCGAAGTTGACATCCCGGCGTTGAGCTATCTCAGCGGCGAGTTCGCGTACGCGGGCAGTCATCGAGTCCAGAAATTCCCCATCTAGACTGCGCATATCGAGACTGAATCTAACCTCGCCCGCTATTTTGGTCATCGCGTGCCGTGCATCGTTGGTGTAAAACTTGCCGACGGTAAAAGCGAAATCTCGGCCCGCTTCCTCGCATTCGTTCCAAATGTCGTCTAGTGCGCCAACCAGCTCCACAGTCGCGACCACCGCGTCACGCCGGTGGCTGCGCGGCACACCGCCACAATGGGAGTACTCGCCGACACAGCGAGCATGTGGCAGACGACGGTTACCCCGAATGCCTGTAACCAACCCAACC
>PBMU01000097.1 GCA_002722775.1 Rhodospirillaceae bacterium | reverse complement strand
CGAAAGAATTGAGGTCTTCGGATGATTCTCTACCAGTTACAATGTGATAATAGGCACGAGTTTGAAGCTTGGTTCCGCGACAGCAACGCTTTTCAAACGCAGTCAAAGCGCAAATTACTGTCTTGCCCCGCGTGCGGATCCACCAAAGTCTCAAAGGCGCTAATGGCGCCGCGGATTGGGCGGAAAACAAATTCAGAGGCGGGCTATGCCAACGAAACCGCAGAAATGGCGGAATCCCGTATCCGGGTGACGCAAGAAATGACGGAGTTGAAGGACAAGCTTGCCGAGATCCAACGTGAGGTCGAGGCCAATTGTGACTACGTTGGCCGAGAATTCGCCGAGGAGGCGCGCAAAATTCACTATGGCGAGACCGACGTCCGTGGTATCTACGGCGAGACAACTTCAGACGAAAGTGAAGCGCTGAAGGACGAGGGCATTGAATTTACATCAATCCCCTGGCTGCCGAAGGAAAATGCCTGAAATTTGGGCCTATATCAACTTCACTCCATGCATCGCGTAGTTTAACGAAAGATTAGGGCCAAGTTCAAAACGATCTCGACGAATATCGTAGACAAGCCCGGCTTCTCCCAAAGGGCGAATATCTGCCGATTGCATAGCCGATTTCAGTTCTTCCGGAGTGAGAAATTTGCTCCAATCGTGGGTACCGGGTGGAATTATCCTTATCACGCATTCTGCCAGTATCTTGGCCAATACCAGTGACCGGACGGAACGGTTGAGCGTGGTTAGAACGACCATACCGCCAGGTCGCACGAGCGACGAAAGCCTCTCCATAAAAAACGTCACGTTGGCGACATGTTCGATGACTTCCGAGGCTATCACCACATCGAACCGCCCCAGATCACGTTGCAAATTTTCTATCGTTACTTGGCGATAGTCAATCTGGAGTCCCGCCTTTACAGCGTGTTCCCGAGCGGCACCGATCCCTGGCTCTGACGCGTCGACGCCAGTAACTGATGCGCCGAGCCGGGTCAATGGTTCCGCTAACAAACCGCCTCCGCACCCCACGTCGAGAACGGAAAGCCCTTCTAGTGGACGAGCGGGAGATGCGTTGGGGTCTCTAATCGGTCCGAGGGCATCACAAATGTACGCCATTCGGGCCGGGGTAATTCGATGCAATAACGCGAAAGAGCCATCCGGGTCCCACCAGTCATTAGCCAGGGCAGAAAAACGGGCTACATCCTCGATGTCAATGGTGGTTGTAGTCTCGCCGTTCATATTCAAGATTCCCCAGTATTGGAGCCTGGCCCACTGGGCCTATCAGGCAGGCCTTGCCGTTGTAACATGACCCGAGTATGAATACGCGCGTCAGTCGGAAGCAAGGCCTTGAGTCTTCACGGAGGCAAGAGCCTGCCCAGCTGGTTGGACTTTCCGAATCCAGCGAGTGGCCATGGCCCGCATTGTACAGAAATTCGGCGGCACGTCCGTCGCCGACATTGATCGTATCCGTAGCGTTGCCAAACGCATCAAATGTTATGCAGACGCAGGCAACGAGGTCGTCGTTGTCGTTTCTGCGATGGCTGGCGTGACCAACCAACTAATCGGATGGACCTCCGAAATTAGCAAACTGCACGTTGCACCGGAATACGATGTCGTCGTCGCCTCGGGGGAGCAGGTCACCAGCGGACTATTATCGATAGCGCTTCATGACCTCGGGGTCGACGCACGTTCGTGGTTAGGTTGGCAAATCCCTTTTAGAACGGATGGGGTTCACGGCACGGCCCGGATCTCGCAAATTGAGACTACAGAAATAGAGCAGCGGCTCAAACAGGGTCATGTAGCCGTCATACCCGGGTTTCAGGGCGTTGGACCAAACAATCGGGTGACAACCCTGGGCCGGGGTGGATCCGACACGTCGGCTGTGGCGCTAGCCGCCGCATTGTGTGCCGACCGTTGCGACATTTACACGGACGTTGACGGCGTCTACACCACCGACCCCCGAATTGTTGCCAAAGCACGCAAGATAGAACGCATTACCTACGAGGAAATGCTGGAAATGGCGTCGCAGGGGGCCAAGGTCCTGCAGACTCGGGCCGTAGCGCTTGCGATGCGGCACGGCGTACGTTTGCAGGTACTCTCCAGTTTTTCCGACGCACCAGGAACGCTGGTAGTTAAAGAGGATGAAATCGTGGAACAGCAAATTGTCAGCGGGATCGCTTATAGCCCGGATGAGGCCAAAATCACGTTACGCCGGGTCAAAGACCGACCAGGGGTCGCGGGGGCTATTTTCGGGTCACTCGCCGACGCGGCGATCAACGTCGACATGATCGTCCAGAACGTCACCGAGGACGGCGAGACCACCGACCTTACCTTCACCGTGAGCCGGGTGGATCTCGATCGGACCACCTCAGTGCTAGACGACCTACGAGGCGACCTTGGATTCAGCGATTTTCTTGCTGATCCAACGGTTGCGAAAGTCTCAGTGGTCGGGGTCGGGATGCGCAGCCAGCCCGGCGTGGCCAAGACAATGTTTCAGACGCTGGCCGACCGTGGCATCAACATTCAGGTTATCTCGACCTCAGAGATTAAGGTGAGTGTTTTGATTGCCTCCGACTATACCGAACTCGCAGTCCGCGCACTTCACACAGCCTATGGCCTCGACTCTCAAACGGCCGGAATGACATGATGAGAGAACAGGCTGTGTCCATTTTAACCGCCAGACGCTCGCGGTTCAGCGTGTTCTTACGGAGACCCGGGTATCGAAAAGGAACGTCTCTATGACGCACTCCAAGCTACGCAGCAACACCTCGAATCATTGACAAACACAACTTCGCTTGAACCAACCGGAAAGCGCACAGAGTCGCTTAACGCCTACCGAGCCTTTGCCCCTGTAACAAGTGTTTGCGACAAGCCCGCGACCTTTCAAACCTTGGACATTGGAGCTTACAAAGTTCTCCGGTCAGTGGCCCAGGAACCCGAAAGGCATTCTCCCACAGGTGGGCGTTCTCGCAGGACACTGTTCGACGAACTGCCGAATTGACAATAACAAATACAGGCCCTGGCTCCAACCTCGGATGGTTGCGAGATGAGGCTTGTTTTTTTGGTCTAAATTGTCCCTGAGTTCGACGACGCAAGGTGGTTCGTTGCGGCCGAAATCAAGGCGCCGCCCGGGAAAGGCAACAGGGGGAACCCATGGCGGTCAAACTCCGTGAACAGCACCGGCAAGTCGACTTCATTTTTTTCGGCAACAAGAACCTTCTGCAGTTCCTGTTCGCAACCGAGAACCTCACACGGCAACACGATATACTCTCGGCCACATTTCCTCGTCCGATGCGGCGGCTTGCCGACGCTTGAACAGCAACTAATCTTCGGGTGAGCCTCGTTGGAGAGACGTCGGGTGGGCCCACCCAAGGGCTATTTTAATCGGACTTGGCTATCGTAAACTCTGTATGTCTGCCACCTGAATCGGCTCGGTGAAGAAGGCGATACTGGTAGTAAGTTGTGATAACTCACTGAGCTTTGCGATAACCCCTTGAAAAACCGAGAAACCGGTGCTGATGTGCCAATATCAAAATTTCTAGCCGCATACCAGATTCGATATCCGAGAACTCGGACACCATTTGCATTAAAGCGTTGAATCTTCTTAAATAATAGGGTACCATCACAAATATGCACGGACGAGTAGCGGTCACCGAACCGCAATCTCGCTACAAAAAGTGAACGTATTGCGGTGACCGGACTGAGACCATGGGATTGGCGAGCGGTAAGCCGAAGCTCAAGGTGATGGATATAGAATCACGGCCTAGTTCCGGTGGTAGGGCCCTGTGGAGCTCCGCCGAGTTGAACGACCACTCCCCGAAACTCAACAAAACCGGATCACAGGAAGTGAGCGAAATAGGCACTGTCCTGCGAAATGCTCGCGAACAAAAGGGGCAGGATCTGAGTGACGTATCCCGTAATTTGCGGATCCGTCATGAATACCTTGGCGCTCTGGAGAATGGTGATTTCCATACTTTGCCAGGAATGACATATGCCATAGGGTACGTGCGTACATACGCTCAATATCTCGCGCTCGACGCCGACCGGACTGTGAGGTTGTTTAAAGCCGAGGCCCAGGAACTCGAAGGGCCGCGCCAACTCATCTTTCCGTCCCCAGCTCCTGAAGGCAATGTACCTGGTGGGGCCCTAATAGTCATTGCGACGGTACTAGCAATCGCAACCTATGCTGGCTGGTATTACCTCACCAACTCTGAGCGCAATGTCGCCGACTTCACACCACGAATTCCCGAGGGATTTAAACCCAGGCTAGTTGAAAATGAAACTAACGAGACAAGCGATGGGTTCACCTCCAGCGCCGCCGCTTCTATCCAAACTACCTCACCAGTTCAAACATCCGTCGGGCTGGTCGAGATTAAGACTCAAGCACCGGTGCAACAAACTATCTCGACGGATGCTCGCCGAGATATACCCGATTCCCTTCCAACAGACACAGCTCTTGGTCGGGGCCCTAAGACAGAGATCCCAATATCGATGGGGGTGGCCTCAGTACGTGCAGAAAGTGGGATGCCAGTTTCCAAGATGCAATCTGAACATTCATCAGCCGCCACTACGAACATCATTGCTACACCTCTTCCCAAAAACGATTTGGTAGTTGCGGGTTTGGCTGGTGTGGAAGGCCGTAACAGCAACGAGACGATTACGACTACCGTCTCCTCCCGCATCCCCCCCGTGCCACCTATGAGCTCAAGACAGGAGGGCTCAGAATACACCGTATTGCCATCACGACAACGTCCAGGAAGTAGCCGGTCCGATAACTTTTCCCGGGACAACGCCAAGGCGCGGATTGTAATCCGGGCCACGGCGGACAGTTGGGTTCAAGTGCGCGAGGCCGGATCCGCTACCATAATGACCCGGGTAATGCGTACAGGTGACGTATACGAAGTTCCGAATCGAGAAGGACTCCGTCTCTTTACTGGTAACGCGGGCGCCTTAAGAATCTTGGTCGATGGTGCGGAGATCGATCGTATCGGTCCGGTCGGCGCAATTGCAAGGAACGTGAGCCTCGATCCGCGTAGCCTCATACGGCAAGTCAACTGACGCAATAAAATATCTCCGCCGTATTGTTCCCACTAGTTAGATGCCGGGGGGCTACGCTATACATAACACCTGATGTGAGCGCTGCCATGGAGTGAAGCGATGAGCGTCCGAACCTATCGCGACATTCACCGCAGGTCGTCCCGTAGGATCATGGTTGGACCGGTACCAGTCGGCGGTGGTGCCCCTATCAGCGTTCAGACCATGACGAACACCCCTACGTCAGACGCAAACGCAACTATCTCCCAAATACACGCTTGCGCGGCGGCTGGAGCCGATATCGTGCGGGTTTCATGTCCCGACAAGGACTCGACGGCAGCCTTAAGTAAGATCGTTGCTAATTCCCCTGTCCCAATTGTTGCCGATATCCACTTCCATTATCGCCGCGCCATCGAGGCAGCCAAAGCCGGCGCAGCGTGCCTTCGGATCAATCCTGGAAACATAGGCAACACAGAACGCGTCCGGGAAGTGGTCAAGGCTGCCCGTGACAATAACTGCTCTATACGGATCGGCGTTAATGCTGGGAGCCTTGAGCGGCATCTGCTCGAGAAGTATGGCGAACCCTGCCCCCAAGCCATGGTGGAAAGCGCGCTAGAGCACGCCCGAATTCTGGAGGACAACGATTTCCATGAATTCAAGATAAGCGTCAAAGCGTCAGATGTGTTTCTGGCGGTTGCAGCTTATCAAAGACTAGCAGAAGCGACCGATCATCCGCTACATCTAGGCATAACCGAGGCTGGCGGATCCCGTATCGGAACGGTCAAATCGTCGATAGGGATAGGTAACCTACTTTGGAGTGGGATCGGCGACACAATTCGAGTTTCGCTTTCAGCGGCTCCAGTAGACGAGGTAAAGGTGGGCTTCGATATTCTGAAATCGCTGAATCTATGGCATCGTGGTGTCAACGTGATATCTTGCCCGTCCTGCGCACGCCAACAGTTCGACGTGATTGAAACGGTGCGTGTACTAGAAGACCGCCTATCGCACATCACCACGCCGATAACGCTCTCCGTGATCGGGTGCGTGGTGAACGGTCCGGGCGAGGCTCGTGAAACGGACATCGGGCTCACGGGTGGCGGTAAAGGCACCCATCAGGTTTATCTGGCCGGTCTACCGCATCATCGCCTGAAAGACGAATCTATTGTTGATCATTTGGTCGAATTGCTAGAACACAAAGTGGCTGAAATAGAGGCGGAAAATCGATTGGATGAGAAAGGGGACACGGCCCGGGACAAGAGTGTCGCCGCCGGCACATGACCCAAAAGCCGGCCGATTCAGTTGCCTCGCGGCTAGGACGGTTCCATATCATCGGGCTCAACCATCGAACTTGTCCAGATCCCATCCGGGAACAACTATTCGTAGCAGACGAAGAAATAGGCAGTTTTCTGCACAAGCTAGGCCAAGAGGGGTTCCGATGCGCGGTTGCGCTTTCCACTTGCAACAGAGTAGAAATTCTCGGGTTTCATAATGCACCGGGAGATCCGCTATCTGCAGCATCGCGCGCACTTTCGGAAGCCGCAGGCCTAGACCCCCTTTTAGTACAACCGCTACTTTATAGCCATGTTGGCACCGATGCCGTTAAACATCTTTTCCGGGTTGCCGCCTCACTCGACAGTATCGTAATCGGCGAACCACAAGTTCTCGGGCAAGTGCGGGCGAGCCATCGCAAAGCCCGGGACTTGGGTATGGTTGGGCGGGACCTAGACCAAGTGTTCCAGGCCGCTTATACGACCGCCAAACGGGTTCGCAGTGAAACCGCAATTGCACAAGGCGCGGTATCACTTGTTGCGGTCGCTTTACAGATCGCTCGAAGCATCCACGGTGATCTATCCAACTGTGCAGCTGCGATACTTGGCGCCGATGACATAGCGCTTTTGATTGCCGACAACCTCCGAGGTGCGGGCCTCGCAAATTTGACCATAGCAGATCGCAATGCCCGACGCGCAACGAGGGCTGCCCAAGATCTCTGCGCCAAACCAGTTGATTTTGAACGGCGAGGCGAGTTTCTTGCGGAATCCGACATCGTGCTGTGTGCATCCGGTTCGGGCCAGTACGTGCTCACGGAGGAACTGATGCAGTCCGCGCTAAAAGCGCGGCGCAGAAGGCCAATCTTCGTGATCGACATAGCGGTGCCAAGCGACGTAGAGCCGGCTATTGAACGCCTCGACGCTATCTTTCTCTATAATTTGGACGATCTTGAACGGTTAGCGTTAGAAGGAAAATCCGGACGCAAGGTAGCGATCGCTGACGCCGAGGCAATTGTTCAGGCGCAGGTTGAGAATTTCCTTGGTGATCTCTCAGAACGCGAAGCAGGGCCGTTAATCCGAGAAATGAGGGAAGCGGCCGAATTGGTGCGCGAACACGTCCTAACTGAACGTCCGGGGGCCGACGCGATGGAGGCCACTAAGCTGCTGGTGGGCCGGTTACTGCACCGGCCGACGGAGACGATTAGACGGCTAGCTGCGGAGCAAAGACTAGATCCACACACCGAGAGGCTGATCCGCCAACTTCTGATGCCGGACGACGGACCTGCAGGAGACTAAAGTGAACCGTGATACTAACCTAGAACGGGTTCAAGCCCGCCACCGTGAGCTAGAAGCAATGCTCTCGTCTGCCGAGGGCTTGAACGCTGACAATATTACGCGCATTTCAAAGGAACTGGCGGAACTCGCTCCCATCGCTCAGAAAATAGCTCAACTTAAGACATTGCGAGAAGAACTGGAAAGCGCCCAGGTACTCGCCGAAGAGAGCATCGAAGACCAGGACATGAGGGCGTTGGCGTTGGCTGAAATGGAAATGCTTCGTGAACAATTACCAACACTTACCCAGGAAGTCGACAAGTTGCTGTTGCCCAAAGACGAGGCGGACACAAAAAACGCGATCCTTGAAATTCGAGCTGGAGCCGGAGGTGACGAAGCCGCCCTCTTCGCGGCAGACTTGTTCGCCATGTATCAAAAATACGCGACGTCGAAAGGATGGCGGTTTGAGGTAATGGGCATTTCAGAGAACGCCATCGGCGGCTATCGCGAGGCCATTGCCTCGGTCTCCGGCCGGTCGGTCTTTGCCCGTCTCAAATTCGAATCTGGAGCTCATCGGGTGCAACGTATACCTGTAACAGAATCCGGGGGCCGCATTCATACCTCCGCCGCAACCGTAGCGGTATTACCGGAGGCAGAGGATGTAGACGTGCGCATCGAAGAAAAGGATTTGCGCATCGATGTTTTCCGGGCAAGCGGTCCAGGCGGGCAGTCAGTTAACACCACAGATAGCGCGGTACGGATTACCCACCTCCCCACTGGACTTGTCGTCTCGCAACAAGATGAAAAATCTCAGCACAAGAACAAGGCTAAAGCGATGCGCATTCTGCGTGCGCGAATTTACGATACCGAGCGCAGACGGCTGCAAGATGCAAGGGCGGCTCAGCGCCGGGAGCAAGTGGGATCGGGCGATCGTTCAGAGCGCATCCGCACCTACAACTATCCACAAGGACGGGTTACCGACCATAGGATCAACTTGACCCTGCATAAAATCGACAAAGTGCTGACGGGAGAGGCATTGGACGAGGTCATAGACGCCTTAACAGCAGGAGACGAAGCCGCACGCCTCGCGGCCATAGAATGACTGATGCGCGAACAGTTTCTGAACTTCTCGCGGAAGCCACTAAACAACTCGCAGATGTCGGCGTGGATCAGCCACGCCTTGACGCGCGTCTACTTCTCGCCTACGCGATGGGGTTTTCGGACAACCACGTCTATGGTCGAGAGAACCTAATCCCGGACACCGCCGCAGCTACAAGGTTCGAAGTGGCACTCAAACGCCGTCTCGAGCGCGAGCCCGTGTCCCGCATTCTTGGTCGGCGAGAATTCTGGACCCTCGACCTTCGCGTCACACCAGAGACCCTGGACCCACGTTCAGACAGCGAAACCCTTATCGAAGCGGTGTTAGCCACCTTCTTGGACCCTGCTGCGGAACTGCGGGTACTAGATCTCGGCACCGGCACGAGCGCGCTCCTACTGGCGGTTCTCACAGAGTACCGTAATGCTACGGGGGTCGGAGTGGATCAATCCGCGGAATGTATCCAAACAGCGCGTCACAATGCGGAACTATGTGGATTGACCAAACGGGCCCGGTTCACGCAATCCGACTGGGACGCCAGTTTAAATGGTATCTTCGATGTGATTTTATGCAATCCACCCTATATTCCAGCGTCTGAGATTGTCGACCTCGACCCGGAGGTCCAAAAGTTTGATCCAAAGGTGGCGCTCATCGGCGGCGAAGACGGATTGAAATACTACCGGGCACTAGGGCCTGTATTCATGCGTCGACTGTCGGTAAATGGTCGTATTTTCCTGGAAATCGGCCACAGTCAGCTAAAATCCGTGATCCGATTGATGCGGGAGGCTGGGTTCGAGTGTTCCGCAATTCGAAAGGACCTAGCGGGCCATGACAGGTGTCTTGTATTAAAAGTGCGTTCATAGCCTTCATCCGTGACTTTGGACTTGGAATGGGGAAGAAACCCGATTAATGTTCAAACACGTCAGTTTACGGGGGTGTTCCGCGGAGGCTGACGTAGATGTCCGCATGTTGTGGTTTTGAAGACCCTGCGCAAGGTGCGCAGTGGGTGCGGATAGCTTAGGAGCGAAGAACTTTTCCTCGCTCAGATCAAGACACGACGCGAACGGTCAGAGAATGAGACAAGGTCCACACTCTAAACGTGGGCGGGGTCGTGGCGGTAATCGCCGGTCCGGAACCCCGAACCGCAATCAGACATTTGATAGCAACGGGCCCGATGTCCGGATCCGGGGAAATGCACACCAAGTGCACGAGAAATACCTCAACTTGGCCCGCGACGCCTCTGCGAGTGGGGATCGAGTGCTCGCCGAAAGCTACTTCCAATATGCCGAGCATTATTTTCGAATTCTGAGCGCCTTTTCCGAGGACCCGAATAATGAGGCCAACCGGCAGCGAACAAACGGATACCAAAGCAACGGTTCAGGTCAACCATATGACGGCGAACCGCAGCCAGACGTTGAACGTCCAACCCAGAGCGCACAACCCTCAGGCCAAACAGAAGGCTCAAGCCCCGTATTGCAGTCTCCCGACGCTCAATCTGAGGAGACGGGGGGGCGGCGCGCCGATCCCAAAGAAACAACGGCGGAAAACGCCGGCGAGGCGGAGAATTCCGCTGGCGATGCCCCTAAGGGGCCTACGCCGCTCAGCCTACCGAGTGGCGGCAACGGTAAAGGTTCTTCTAAGGATACCAGCGAGCAGGTCCCTTCCGGCGTGAAGGTGACTATGGTGGGAGCGTCGGCTGAGGAAGATCAACCAGTTGCGCCCATCCGGCCGCGCCGCAGACGCCAGCCGTCGCAAGCGTCCGTGTCAGCTACGGATACCGGCGAAAAAGTTGAAGAATAACGACGGTGCCTTTTAGCGCTTTACTTGGGCGTGAGCGGATCATCCACAGAGACAGAACCGCCCTCCATTACCCGAGCATAGACCCCGCAATCTTCGTGACCGAACGCGTGCTGCATGCTTCGTGGCAGAGTGAGATCACGATTGCCCGTGGTCGGATCCACATTAGTCGCGGCGCAACGCCCCGTCCGCTTCTCAATGAACAATACGGCAGATCCAAATTTAAAAGATTGCCCTATCCAGTCAAATTCACACCAGGCCGGCACCCCTTCGATTAGGATGTTGCCCCGAAAACGGGTCGGGTCGACTACACGCCCAACAACACGCTCCAAATCCCGCACTGAGGCAAGATTTATCACCGAGAGGAACGGCTCTGGAGTGTCGGAGAATGCCTGCCCCTCACATTCAACAAGCCTCGGTTGACCACGTATCTCCCCCCCCATGTAAGCGGCGAAGAATTGTTCCAACACAGCACATCCGGTGTTCTCCGTGATACGGCCCCGACTGACCTGTCGTCCATTTCGGCTCACAGTCAAAAAACCAGTCTCGGTATCAAACCTCGTTTCCAGGGTCGCGAGCTTCTCGTTAGACATCAGTTGAAGAAAGTTGGCCTTAGGCATCCACTCCGGGTTCGCGGGATCTAGTCCAATGGCAGAACCATGGGCGATTGCGAAGCGACGATCATTCGGCATGGATTCGCCGGGAACGAGTTCCACGGTCTGCAGCCGTTCGGCCGACAACCCTTTGACGGGGTAGCGCAGCAGGGTGTTGACGGTCGCGGACATATTGTAACCTTTGGCAAGAGACGAACAACTGTCAACAGTGCGTGTAAATCAATGACACCGCACAACATTAAGTGATTTAGATTCTGACGCGCTGGCGCTTGTGTTGCGAATTTGACACATTATATCAAGTACAGGCCGGATCAGGCCCTACTAAAAAGACGGCTGTCCAGTGTCGGCGACTTTGCACATGGGCCAGGTTATCATGCCGCCAGCAAGTCTAACCCGAACGTCGCCACGATCTAGACGTAAACAAAATGAGCGCTAAGCGCAGGTGGCAAGGGAGTTTGGATACTTGGAATTCGAAAAATTTTCTGAACAATCACGCGGATTTTTACAGGCAGCGCACGTGATCGCGCAAACCCACAATCACCAGAGATTGATGCCGGAGCATCTACTAAAGGCGTTGCTGGAAGATCCAGAAGGACTGTCCGCCAGTCTGATCACCAAGGCCGGTGGTAACGCCAAGTTAGTGCTCAATGCGACAACGTCCGAACTCTTAAAGCAACCCAAAGTTAAGGGCGGTGGCGCCGACAAAGTTTACAGCTCAGGTGACTTCGCCCGCGTGGTTAAACAAGCCCAAATGATCTCTGAAAAGGTCAAAGATTCCTTCGTTACCGTGGAATACTTGCTGGTGGCCCTGATTATGACGAAGGACACAGTCTCGGCACAGATTCTAAAAGAAGCGGGCGTCACGCCCCAAGCCCTCAATAACGCGATAACGGACTTGCGTAAGGGTCGCAGCGCCGATACCGCTAACGCCGAGGATAACTACGACGCGCTCCACAAATACACTCGTGACCTCACCAAGATCGCCAAAAACGGCAAGCTCGATCCTGTGATCGGGCGAGACGAGGAGATCCGTCGTACCGTCCAGGTCCTCTCACGGCGCACCAAGAATAATCCAGTTCTGATCGGAGAGCCCGGCGTCGGCAAGACGGCAATCGCCGAAGGTCTGGCGCTTAGGATCGTCAATGGCGACGTGCCGGAGACCCTAAAGGGCAAGCGCCTGCTCGCACTCGATCTAGGATCGCTAATCGCAGGTTCGAAGTTCCGAGGCGAATTCGAGGAGCGTCTCAAGGCGTTGCTGCAGGAAATTTCTCATTCAGAGGGTGATGTCGTCCTTTTCATCGACGAATTGCACACACTTGTCGGCGCCGGCGCAGCGGAAGGTGCGATGGATGCCTCCAATATGCTGAAACCAGCACTTGCCCGAGGTATGTTACATTGCATCGGTGCTACAACGTTGGATGAGTACCGCAAGAACATCGAAAAGGATGCGGCCCTGGCGCGTCGTTTCCAGCCAGTCATCGTCGACGAGCCTGACGTGATTGAGAGCGTTTCTATCCTACGTGGCCTTAAGGAAAAATACGAACTTCACCATGGGGTCCGGATTACCGATGCAGCTCTAGTCTCGGCAGCTAACCTGTCGAACCGCTACATCACCGAACGGTTCCTGCCCGACAAGGCCATCGACCTGATCGACGAGGCGGCCTCCCGCCGGCGCATGGAGATCGATTCCAAGCCCGACGAAATCGACGAACTGGACCGTAGGATCATCCAATTGCGCATCGAGGAACAAGCATTATTAAAGGAAACTGATATAGCTAGCCATGACCGTCTCGCCCGCCTCCTAGATGAATTGAAAGAAATTGAAGCCAAATCCAAGGAACTGACCAAGCTTTGGCAGACTGAGAAAGAGATGGTTACGGATACCCAAAAGGTTCAAGAAAAACTTGACGAGGCTCGTCACAACCTAGAAGTCGCCCGACGCGAGAGCGACTACGAACGTGCGGGCGAGCTAATGTATGCTGTGATCCCTGAATTGGAGAAAGTCCACACCAATGCCGATAAGGCTTCAGCTCACAAGATGGTCAAGGAAGAGGTCACTCCTGAGGATATTAGCTCAGTGGTGTCCCGCTGGACCGGTATCCCGGTCGACAAGATGATGGAGAGCGAGCGTGAGAAACTCCTTACCATGGAGAACAAGCTGCATGATCGGGTGATCGGTCAGGACGAAGCGATCGCAGCTGTCTCAAACGCTGTGCGACGTTCTCGCGCGGGCCTTCAGGACCCGAACAAGCCAATTGGTTCGTTCCTGTTCCTCGGTCCAACTGGTGTGGGCAAAACCGAACTTAACAAGGCACTTGCCGAGTTCCTGTTCGGCTCCGAGAACGCTATCATCCGCCTCGACATGTCAGAGTATATGGAAAAGCACTCGGTATCACGTCTTATAGGAGCTCCTCCCGGCTACATCGGTTATGATGAAGGCGGAGCGCTGACCGAGGCGGTGCGAAGACGACCGTATCAGGTATTGCTGTTCGACGAGATGGAGAAAGCACACCCAGACGTATTCAACATATTGCTCCAGGTGCTTGACGAAGGGCGGCTTACTGATGGGCAAGGACGCACTGTTGATTTCCGCAACACGCTGATTATCATGACCTCTAATCTGGGCGCCGACCACCTAGCTAGCCAAGCAGCCGACGAGCCGGTGGGGACTGTACGCGAAGCGGTGATGTCTGTGGTGCGCGCCGCATTCCAACCGGAATTCCTCAACCGCCTTGACGAAATGCTGTTGTTCGGCCGCCTCAGCCGAACGGACATGGTGGAGGTGGTCCACATCCAGATCGCTCGCCTCCGTGCGTTACTGGATGACCAAAATATCTCGATAGAGCTCGACCAATCGGCAGTGCAATGGCTTGGCGACA
Organism: Rhodospirillaceae bacterium; assembly: GCA_002722775.1. Lineage (GTDB taxonomy): Bacteria > Pseudomonadota > Alphaproteobacteria > Thalassobaculales > Thalassobaculaceae. The sequence goes on along the minus strand of PBMU01000097.1, from coordinate 434 downwards.
TGGGGTATGATCCGGTCTACGGTGCGCGCCCTCTGAAACGCGTGATACAGCGCACTTTGCAGAACCCGATTGCAAACAAGATACTGGACGGTTCAATTGATGAGGGCGATCTTGTCTCGGTCACAACAAAAGAGGGCAAACTATTGATAAATGGTGAGCTCATAACAAGTGCGAATAATTTACAAAGCGAGGCCGCGTAATAAGATTTAGAATACTTCTGCGGAAGAGAAACGCTTTTGGTTAATTGGAAAAATGATAAGGATCACGCAGATTTCTCCATTCCATCCTCAAACCTCTAATTTGCGAAAAATAGCTGACGTCCGTAGTTCATCCGTGGCTCGTTATTTTCATCTTTTTATTAACCGCGCCCCATGTGTCGCTCATAGTGTCTGACTAAATCGCAGCCGCCTGCCCTGGAATGCGTGACCGACGAT
>PBMU01000096.1 GCA_002722775.1 Rhodospirillaceae bacterium | reverse complement strand
TGCCCCATCTTGACAATGGTCCGAACGGTCATAGTACCGGTATATGTCAACCCTTCTTTGCGGTAAAGTCAACTTGTTCTACTAACAGGTTGCTTGGCAGTCTCCACCGACTATGTTATTCCGTCGGCGTTTCAAGGTCGTTGATCCTCAATCCAGCTTGATTAAACTTGGTCAACATAAGGAGATTGAATTCCGTGCATGTAACCGTCCGCGACAATAATGTCGATCAGGCTCTTCGCGCGCTGAAGAAAAAGATGCAGCGCGAAGGAATCTTCCGGGAAATGAAACTTCGGCGTAATTACGAAAAGCCGTCGGAGCGTCGTGCCCGTGAACAAGCCGAGGCTACGCGCCGTCACCGGAAGCTGATGCGAAAGCGAATGGAGCGCGAAGGATACTAGAAGGGGGACAAACTGGGAAAGGTTAATGTCCCCGAATATACAAAGGCTGCCCTCGTCAACGAGAGGCGGCTTTTTATTTTTTTGGAGTGTGGTTGGGGAGACCCCTAAAATCGCCTTCCCATTTCGGAACTCTTCATCGGAGCATCTTCCATCCGTGATAACCCCACCAATATCGACGTCCTTAAGAGCGTTGACAGTCCATTAGTCTACGAGAAGGGCTTGTAAGTATCTATGGACGTTTGGAAAACCCCGGTCATTACGTCGTCGCCAGTCCGCACACAGGTTGTCATCCCACCTTTCATTCTGAGCACGGGTCAGGTAGCCATTGGAAATTTCTGGCTCCCAGGCGTCGAAAAAATTGTCCGCTTATGTATGGCCACGGCGTTGGGCGCAGTTCCAGAGCATGCGGTTGGTTGGTATTAAAGAGTGTTGCGACATGATGGTGAGTGGAAATTTTTGCGGCACATGCTCATAGGACGACAAGCCATAATCAACACACTCCCGCAGGTCCTGGCGGAGGAATACGAATTTGCCTGACACTTGGTCAGCCGCCATGTCGCCGAAGCAGAAGACTGCCTCTTCCATGATTTTTATCTGCGACGAAAAGAGGCCCGGCACCGCGTGGGGGAAATTCAGCGCTGGATCCGGTTCAGGTGCGAGATCCTCCGTCAACCACGCAAGACAGTTAGAGTCGAGAGAAACGTCATGACACCGGTGGCCGATAATACAGAACCGCTCTGAACAAATACCTGAGATTGTACTCAATGCGCAGGCACTACAATTTCGGCACTATATCGTTGGCGAAGCGCTCCATTTGTTCCATCTGGGCCCCCGCACTATCGCCTCTGTACCTCACGACCACTGATTCGAAACCAGAGTCTAAGATCATCTTCAAATCGTCGATGATTTGAGCCTCGGATCCACTACCAGGATCCCGGCCACCAAACGGTCCGGGCTTGGGTTCGCCTGGATTGATGAAAAGCTTATAAACCATATCCAGGTCGTCGAAAGAACGGCCCACCTCTTCGCTGATCCGTTTCAACGTGGAGATCCGTTCGGGAATTTGCGCGGCGCCAAGCGACACGGCAAGCCAACCGCTGCCATGCCGAACGACGCGGCGAAGTGCCGGGTTCGACACTCCACCGATTAGGATTGGAGGGTGGGGTTTTTGAACCGACCCTGGCATCGAATAGACAGGGGCAAACCGGTATGTCTCACCCGCGAAACTCACCTCCCCTCCGGAACACATGGCCTTAAAGATCTCAAGATACTCATCGGTTACCTTACCTCGTAGAGTGAAATCGGCGGTGTGAAGAGCCTCGAACTCCTCCTTCAGCCATCCCACGCCAGCGCCCAGGATCACCCGGCCATTAGAGAACTGGTCGATGGTTATCAGCATGCGCGCCAGCAACAAAGGGTTGCGGTAAGGTATTATTAGGACGGCAGTACCAATGCGAATGCGTTTGGTCACACCTGTGAGCACACCCATCGCCGCGATGGGCTCCAGGAGCGGATCGGACGTCGTTACCGGAAAATCACCCGTCGCGCTGAACGGATATCGCGAATCGAAACTTGCCGGAAACACCACGTGGTCGGCCAACCAAATCGAGTCGAAGCCAGCCGCCTCAGCGAATTGGGCAAGCTCTGTAATGGTCCCGGGCTCCGCTAATGGGCCATAGATCCCGACGTCCAAGCCAAACTGATGGATATTTGCCATGCTGGGACTATTTACCGCCCGGCGCGTATTTGCCGGTCAGTTGCGGTGTTGGCGTACTATGTCCCTGATTCTGACGATCCAGCCGGGTTTCGCGAGACCAAGTCCGTTTCAAATCGTCCTTAACGTTGAATTTCAAACGGCCTAGCCCACTAACTTCCAATTCCACTTTATCGCCATCCTGAAAAGCACTGAGACCCCGATGATTTGTGCCGGTGGCAACAATATCGCCAACCTCCAGAGTATGTATTGAACTTAGCCAAGCGACCAGTTCCGAGATCTTGTGAGCCATGTCACTGGTGTTAAAATTCTGTTTTACCTCGCCATTAACCCACAGTTTAACCGGTAAATCTTGCGGGTTGTCGATTTCATCAGCGGTGACCAGAAACGGACCGATCGGAGCGAAAGTTTCACGGGACTTTACCTGGAAGAACACGTTGCGATCTGGCGGTAATCCTCTGGCAGAGCCGTCGATGAAATTCATGTATCCGAAGATGTAATCCATCGCTTCGGCTTCACTGATATTCTTGGCCGTCCTACCGATCACAAGCGCCAGTTCTGCCTCCCCCTCAAAGATCGTCGCAGGAATGTCGGGTAATACCATGGTATCACCATCTCCGATGATCGCGCTCGGCGCTTTGTGGAACCCGTTGCGCAGAGGTTTCTCCTCAAGTGTACCATCCTCCATGTAATTGACGGCCATGCAGTCAATCTTGCCGGGCTTCGGAACGGGTGGGCGAATACGCACGGACGACATAGGCACCACCACACCCGCCTCAATCGCCGCGTCGATCTTCTCGCGATAGTGGTCGAAACACGCGATCAGACCACTCATCAGATCGCCCGGACCAATATGCGGAATGTCTGACACCACCGCACTCACATCGATCAGCCCATCACCCTTTAACACACCCAGTTTGAAGTCATCAAAAAATGCCAGCTTCATGAATTCTCTCCTCGCGCCTGGCCAAGCATGTTCGTCGAGTCAGCGGTTGTCCAACAGATATGCGACATCCGCCTTCGTGGCGACATCTCGGATCAAGTTCCTAAGATTCCGGTTCACAGGAATACCATTGGCCACACGATCGGCCCTGGTGATTTGTTCCGGCTCTCCTGCGACAAGGACCGGCTTGTCTGGATCCGAGGGCGTCACTGCCTTCAGCGTCTCGATCACCACTTCCATGTCTGTTTCATAGTCCTGCAACGGCCTAAAGGCCTCTGGATTGATCGCCTGAAAATAATGGCCGAGTTGGTCGGGTGTGCTTGGTTTCTGGCTTTGCACTCGCACTGGAGAAAACGAGGCGCCAGGCATCACCCCACTCAGGACGTGCGAGAACAAGGCCAAACCGTATCCTTTGTGCCCTCCAAGCGTCTCACCAATACCACCGACGGGATTTAGTCCTCCCGAATCACATCTGGCGAAGATTTCAAGCGCCTCCCCCGGATCCTTGACCACTCGTCCATCCCCGTCGTTCACCCAACCGTCTGGCAGATCGAGCTCACGCAGCTGACGTACTCGCACTCGATTCACTGCAGCGACCGTGGTCGCAAAGTCGAGCACAAGCGGAGCCCGATCACCGGCCGGAGCCGCCAAGGCAAACGGATTAGTACCGAGCACCGGCTGGGTGCCACCAGTAGGGACCATCGAAATACCCCGAGTTGATGTGGTGACTATCCCAATCATGCCAGCCTTCGCGGCGAGCTCAGCATAGTAACCCGCCGCACCAAAGTGATGCGAGTTGATCACACAAACGATACCCACATCGTGAGCCTGTGCCTTCTTGATCGCCATTTCCATTGCTTGGACCGACACGGGGTGGCCTAGACCATTGTTGGCATCCAGCAACGCCGTCGTTGAACGGTTCCGAAGCACCCTGGTCTCGGCCTTGATGTTCAACGCACCTCGCCGAAAGGTCTCATCATATTGGCGGAGCATGTTGATACCATGGGAGTCAACACCACGCAGGTCGGTCTCGACCATCACCAAGGCGACCGTCTCGGCATCGATCTCGGGCATACCCCAGGCCTTGAGAACGCTGATGATTTGTCTTTGAAGGGTCTTGGCTGAAATGCGCAGGGATTTGACCAGATCGTCTTTCGTCACGGCAACGTCTCCGATCGCGTGTAACGCCGCCAGGCACTCATCTGGATTGCCGAACTATGACAGTGGACCACCACGGGTTTGTTTTTCACTGCGAACGCCGCCTGAATTACATCCGCAACTTCGGCTTCTTCTCGGATCGTAAAACCGTCTGCCCCGAAGCTACGTCCCCAATCCGCAAAATCCGGATTGGTAAGTCTGGTCCCGTTCATGAAAGATCGCTCGGGATATCGGACATAGGAATGCATCCCGATGGTTCCATACATGGAATTATCAGAGATGATCATGATTGGATTCACACCATACTGGCCGGCGGTCGCAATCTCGTTGCCCATCATCAAAGCCCCACCGTCGCCAATGAAACAAACGATCTGGGTGTTTGGACGCCGTAATCCAGCCGCCACGGCCATGGGCATCCCCGAGCCCATAGCACCGACTACGGAGGCTAGAAACACCTGTTTCTGCCCAAAGCCGATGTAACGGTGCACGAAACTCCCGAAATTGCCCGCATCGGACGTTACGGTCGCGTCTTTAGCCAAATGCTTGTCGACCTCGCAGACAACCGCCGCAAAGTTTACACCGTCCGTGGTCCGATGCCATTCTTTAGCTAGCAGATCTCGGTGGATCCGATGCAGCCCGTCGACCCACTCTTGGCGTTTGCGGGCGTCCGCTGGAGCGCTCTTACTCATCAGGACCTTCAAGGTTTCATAAGGGCTCGCGGGAATGCCAAGATCTGGCCGCCAAACGCGCCCAACCTCGTCGGCGTCAGGCCAAACATGAACCAGTGGCAATTGCGGCAGGGGAGCTGTTGGAAACGTGTATGACTGGCTGACAGTATCTGTCAACCGCTCGCCCAGCGCCACAAGCAAATCGGCATTTTTCATTTCACCGATCAGGGCCGGTGGCACTCGAATACCCATATAACCGCCGAAATTTGGATGGCGCGCATCGAACAATTGCGGGCGTCTATGGGTTGGACAGATCGGTAAAACCCATTCCTCGGCAAACCGATTCAGGTCCGAGAACACGCGCGCATCGCGAACAGCATCAGCCATTAGCGCACCCCCCACTAAGACGAGAGGCCGCTCGGCATCCGCGATCATTCTGGCCAGTTCACCCGCATCTTCAGCCCGTGGTGCAGCCGCAACAATCGGCCGCGGTGGATCAACTTGCGCGTCGGTCTGCTCGTCAAAGATATCTTCAGGAAGGACCACCACTACTGGCCCGGGCGTTCCACTTTCGGCGATGTGAAACGCACGGGCGATGGCCTCAGAGGCCATTGGGGGTTCATTCACCTCGATCACGAGTTTCGTGACGTCTGAAAGCATAACGGAATAATTTTGTTCCTGTAGTGCCAGGCGCCCAAAATCCGCCCTCTCGACCTGACCGACCAAGATCACTAACGGAGTGGCATCATGATAGGCCGAATGCAACGCCACCATACCGTTCGATAGTCCAGGCCCCCGGCTCACCATCACAACGCCTGCCCGGTCGCGCAGTCGACCGTCAGCCGCAGCCATGAACGCAGCCCCACCTTCATGCCGGCACACTATTATTCTAATCGAATTGCGTTCAACGAGCGCGCTGGTCAATCCAATGTAACTCTCACCGGGCACACAAAAGACCTGATCGACATCATGTGCTTCAAGGCTTTCGGCCAAAAGGCGTGCGACGGATTGGGGCATGAGGATGGTACTTTCCAATAAGTATCCAGATTACAAGAAATGGATTTTAACCGGCTAGTTGGCGGGTACTCCATCCCATCCCAGATCGTTTCGGGAAATTGGGTCGGCAGAAGTATTTAACAGAAAATGCTCCAATTTGCCCTGAAACGCAGAAAATTATGAGCGCCATGCTCTTTGGCTAGCACGGAAATTATTAGTTGCAGCTTTTTTATATGGCCGTTCTACAAATCGCTCAAAAACTCATGAAGTGTTCAAATATGGTCCAGGCGCCTGGATTAAATCGCCTCAGGTGCCTTTGAATCAATCTGCCAATAAGCTTGATTCATAGCCCACGATCTTATTGTGGCGAGGTGGCAATCAACCGAATTTTTGACCGTCTAGTAAAACCTGCAATGAGAGTGCGTGTAATTTGTCACGTTGAATAGCGGTATTCGAACTCGTTTTCCCGATCTCTTGTTTGGAACAACAAATTCAACCACCAAAACTGGCTTGATGCCCGCGTCCGTCGCACCCACGGCCACTCAGAGATTTCTCATCTCAATCAGCGCTCATTTGGATGCTATAACCCACCCGCGTAACCACCGGATGGCTCGCATTACACTTGAAAAGTTCGGAGTCGCGATTACGCTCCTTATCTGGCATTGGCGCTCTTGAGTTAGTCAATAGGAATACGGAATGCTCACTCCGCTCATGAAAAGCGCCAGACTGGTATCTCTGATAGACCCGATAGCATTCAAAATGAGCGCAGTTAAACGTGTGCCCAAACAATCGAGGTTCCTCTCATTCAGTGTGTTTTCTAAAACACCACCAAGCGGCGAACTCGATCGATCGGTTGTACAGATTTAATGCGCAACATTGAGCTAGTCACTTAAATACCACCCCAATGATTAACATGGGATTCACGACGTCTGCGCTTTTGACCGCGTCTAACCGCCGCTATTGTTCCTCTCGGTCCCAATGGTCCAAGAGTTGCTCACCAGCATGCTCGGAGAACCACTTAACATGACGCTCGGCATCGGCCTGATGATGTTTCCGGCCTTAATGATCTGCATTTTTATTGGAATACCAGTGGCGTTTTCGTTGATGGGGGTGGCGGTCCTATTCGGGCTTTTCCGTTTCGAGGAAGTGCTGGTCCACCAGTTAGTCTCCAAGGTCGACGAAATCGCTTCCTACTACGTGCTTTCTGCCGTTCCATTGTTCGTTTTCATGGGATGCATGCTGGAGAGATCGGGCATCGCGGAACGTTTATTCGAGGCTTTTCATCTAATCACCCGCAGGCTTCCTGGCGGACTGGCTATCGGCACGGTACTGCTCTGCGTGGTCTTTGCCGCCGCCAGCGGGGTAGTCGGCGCTGCGGAAGCCGTTGTTGGGCTTCTAGTCATTTCGGTGATGCTTCGCCATGGCTATAACAAGGAACTGATTTCAGGCACAATATGCGCCGGCGGTTCGCTTGGAACGATCATACCGCCCTCTGTCGTCGTGGTAATTCTCAGCCCAATCGCTGGTGTAGGTGTGGGCAACTTATTTGTTGGGATTATGTTGCCCGGGCTTCTGCTGGCCGGCATGTATGTACTGTATATCCTGCTGCGCTGCGTCTTGCGCCCTCAGGACGCGCCGAATTTAGACCTCAGCGATAGGCCACTGAGCCTGTTTGAAATCCTTCGTGTGGTAGTGACCTCGACCGTGCCAATGTTCGTGCTGATCTTCTCCGCATTGGGAACCATCATGCTGGGTTGGGCTACGCCGACAGAGGGGGCCGCGATGGGAGCCGCCGGCACCATTCTTCTAACCTTGTTCTATCAAACATTCAGTCCAAGTCTTCTGCGTGACGTTTTCGCCAACACATTACGCATCACCGCGATGATCATAACCATTCTGCTTGGTGGCATGATGTTCGCGGGCGTTTTCGTAGCGCTTGGCGGATTGACCGCAATCCGTGATATTTTCGAAGCGGCCAACCTGTCCGCTTGGTCAACCATGCTGATTTTAATGGGGATTGCATTCATCGCAGGCTTCGTCTTGGAGTTTATTTCGATAATGATAATCGTCGTACCTGTGGCGGTGGCCGTACTTCGCGACCTGGGAGTTGACAGTCTGTGGTTCTCAATCATGTTTCTGGTAGTGATCCAGACTAGCTATCTAACCCCACCCATGGCACCAGCGATCTTCTTCTTGCGCGGTATCAGCCCACCTGAAATCCGGCTCGCCGATATGTACCGAGGCGTGGTTCCATTCATCGTCCTGCACTTTGTCTGCTTGGCTGCCATCATGATGTTTCCCCAGATTGCCCTTCTGCTTCCCCAAGTTATGTTCGACTACGCACCCCAAGGCACACCTAGATAATTTACGGTGAAGGCCTCCTTCGTTACAATTATAGTTAAAATCCTATATAAATTTTGATCTTTCTTTCGCCTTTCATAAATATTATTTAACCAAATTATTAAATATCATATTATGATATATTTATTATTTGTATTAAATTTTTAATATATTTTCTGGATAATTAAATACAATGAATTTGACGACTCTCTGCGGACCGCCCCACGTGCGATAACATGCTATGTAACATTACCACGCCGACCCAAAGGTCGAAATAAGAACCGGAATTTATCCCGGCATAGCGAAAACTACCTGCTTCATATCCCAAGCAGTGCGGTAACAGCCGCATCTCCAGCATGATCCCATGTCCACTGTTCCGCGATGTGGCGAGCTGCCCTGATACCGACAGTACGTGCTTCATCCTGGTGATCAAAAATGTGACGCATCAATTTTCGTAATTGGGCAAAATCCGGCTCGCTCCAGGAACCATAGTCTCCATCAGCCATAATCACCGGCATCCAGGGACAAGGAGCGGACGACCAGTCCAGCAGGTAGCCGGTTTCTGAAGTCATAAAGTCTGCTGGCCCGCCAAATCTCGTAGCGATTACGGGCAATCCACAAGACATCGCCTCTGAAATCGGCAAACCCCACGGGTCCGAGCGCGTCGGGAATACTGCGGCGTCACAGGCGTTGTATACGCCAGCCATCTTATGGTTGGGCACGCCCGCGTTGAGAAATGTGATCTGGTCTAGACAGGATAGACAGAGTTTTTTCAGCTCCGTTTTAATATCGATATCGGAACGATGTGGATTGTGACAGCTCATAACTAGTCGAACGCCCTCCTGGCCAGCGAACTCCGCGTCAAAAGCCCTCAACAACTCAGTGGTTCCCTTCCGATACTGCCATCGACCCACGGTCACGAACTTGAATCCCGGCAGACTGGCGACTTCCGGCTCCGGCCTAGCGTCTGGATGAAACACGGAAACATCCGCACCGAGCGGGACGATATCGATTTGCTCGACGGGTAACCCATTCTCAACCAACATGTCTCGTGCCCAACGACATGGAACCCAAAGGCGGTCCGCCTTCTTTAACGGATCTATCCAAGCGTCCGGCAGCTTGCTGGTTTCCCAAATAACATATGGAATCTTAATACCAGGCAACTGGTCTAAGTAGACCATCTGATCAGCCCAGGCGAAAAGAAGGTTAGCTAAGTCCCCGCTTGCACCATGGTCCTGCGTGCCTCGCGCGATGATAGCCGAGTCACCATCGCGGCGGGGCAGATTGGTTCGGTAAACTGGGATGCGGTGGGCGATTGCGTCGGCAAGGTTGCGCGTGAGCACATTGTAACCTTCCTCGCCCTCAAACCAACCGAGTATGTGGGCCGCGTTGATCGTCATGGAAAAGTCGCGTCCAGCCAAAGGTGGTAACGGTTTATTCAAAGAAATACCGGCTCACACGTGAACAGCCGGCTTTGCTACACTGTCTTTCTTTCTGTACCACGGCCCCTGGACCATCCGCCATGCTAGAGCGAAAAACCAACAACCCTGAGCCGGCGAACAGCCTGCGCGACTGGGTGAACCAAATGGCTTCGACCGGTCGCCTTGCGCGAGCTAAACCGGGGGTGCCCCTGGAATACACTCTCGCAGCGCTAGCCAAGCGATTAGATGGGAAAAAGGCCGTACTGTTTCCCGAACCAAACGGTCATCCAATTTCGGTCGTTTCAGGAATCGTTTCACGTCGTTCGTGGATTGCGGAGTCCATGGGCTGCGAAGATGATGGCTTGCTCGATCGATTCCGGAGAGCTGTTTTAGACCCGATACCCTGGGCTGAAACAATAGACGCGCCTGTACAGCAGATAGTTCACAAAGGTCCGATCAACCTCCGGGACCTGCTGCCACTCCCAACCCACAACGAGCACGACAGCGGTCCCTATATCACCGCTGGTCTCGTGATTGCTCGTAACCCGGAAACTGGTGACCAAAACGTTTCGATCAACAGATTGCAAGTGAGTGGACCCGATCGCCTGGGGATATTGATCCTGCCGCGGGACCTGCATCGTTTCTTCGATGCCGCCGAACGGCTGGGGGAAGCACTGCCCATTGCGATTGTCGTCGGAGCCGACCCGATGACATTGCTCGCCAGCCAGGCGATCGTGCCTATCAACACCGATGAACTCATGGTAGCCGGTGGCTTGAGGGGCCGGCCGCTGGAAGTCGTGAAATGCACGACCAATGATGTCCGAGTGCCAGCCGAGGCCGAAATCGTGATCGAGGGCAGATTGTTACCCGAAATTCGTGAAATGGAGGGACCATTCGGCGAATTCCCGCAATACTACGGGCCGGCGGGCAACCGACAGGTAATCGCTGTTGACGCTGTCACCCATCGCACAGACCCGCTATTCCACACTATCGTTCCAGCCGCCATGGAACACTTGCTGCTGGGCGCTATACCGCGCGAAGCCTCTCTGATCGCTGGGCTGCAAATGAGTTTCCCGAGCGTTCTCGACGTTCATCTGTCTCGTGGGGGAGTGTGTCGCTACCATCTCTACATCAAGATTGCAAAACGTTGGGAGGGCGAGGCAAAAAACATCATCATGGGCGCCTTCGCCGGCCATGCAGACATTAAGCAGGTCACCGTCGTCGACGAAGACGTCGACTTGCACGATCCAACGGCGGTGGAGTGGGCGGTAGCCACGCGCTTCCAAGCTGCGAGCGACCTTGTAGTGGTTCCACGCGCACAAGGCTCACGTCTTGATCCCTCCGCTGAAGACGGTCTGGTAGACAAGATGGGTCTCGACGCAACCAAGGCGCTGGCTAGCGACTCTTTCCGCTATAAGGTCGTGCACGTGCCCGGTGAGGACGACCCTGCGCTAGATGCGAAATGGCTCGAGGATTAAACGCTGCCACAAACGAGACTAGAACTTGTGGAACAACACGGAGGCGGCGAATTCCGTCTGCTGTAAAATCAAAACGAGGGTCAGATACCGATACATATCCCGTACGCCTGTAAAGTTCCGCCGCCATCCGGCCGGAAAGCAGTCCAGTAAATTAATGCACTACGATAGACGGGGCCAATCCAAACTCACCTTTGCCCGATCCTTCACCAAGGTACTCCAAAACGTCCATCACTGCCACCGCAAGGGGGCCACTGACCGCTAATCAAGATAAGTGAACCGGGACACGAAGGAGCCATCGAGACCCTAGCTTCAGTCGTAGTTTCGAGCGTCCTCGATCACCACGCCGTCGTTCGCGAGTTCGCCGAGTGCGGCGAACCGCACTTCCCCCCGTAGTTTAGTTACTGTCTGGATCGACTGCTTAACCGCGTCGTAGAGCGCGTCACCATCGCCGCCCTCGACTTCGGCATGTAGTGTCATCGTGTCGGAACCGGTGCGTCCGGTGACGACAAGCCGTGCTTTTGCAATCTCTTTGTGACGCTTTACCACATCCGCTACTTGACTGGGATGTACAAACATACCCTTGACCTTTGTGGTCTGATCCGCCCGTCCCATCCAGCCCTTGATTCGGGTGTTGGTGCGCCCGCACGGGCTGGCACCTTCCATGATTGCTGACATGTCGCCTGTACCGAAGCGGATTAGAGGGTAAGCTGAATTGAAAGTAGTCACCACCACCTCGCCGACCTCGCCGTTCGGGACTGGGTCGCCAGTGCCAGGGCGCACAATCTCCAACATCACGCCCTCATCAATTATCATGCCTTCCTTGGCATCTGACTCGTAAGCAATCAGTCCGAGGTCGGCGGTACCGTAACACTGCAGCACGTCGCAGCCGAATTCGGACAGTTCCCCGCGCAAGCTCGGCGGTAGGGCCTCTCCACCAACCAAACCGCGCAAGAGGCTTGAGGTATCGACATTCATATCGACTGCCTTTTCAAGGATGATCTTCAAGAAACTCGGCGTGCCTGCATAACGGTTGGGTCGCAAATGACCCAACGCCTGGACCTGAATTTCCGTATTGCCTATCCCTCCCGGGAATACCGCACACCCAATCGCCTTGCAACCGCTGTCCACCATCATGCCGGCGGGCGTTAGGTGATAAGAAAACGTGTTATGGACGATGTCACCGGCGCGGAAACCCGCAGCGTGGGCGGCGCGCGCGAAACGCCAAGCATCGTCCTGTTGGCCCTCTCCTTCGAAAATAGGGCCGGGAGACATATAGATATGGGCGAGTTGGCCTGGTTCGACGGCGCCCATACCCCCGAGGGGAGGATTCTCGGCCTGTCTCTGGATCAGTTCTGACTTACGAACGACTGGAAGCTTAGCCAGAGCTTCGAGGCTGTTGATTGAAGCCGCGTCAACATCAGCCAGAGTCGCGGCGAAGCCGGGCGAAGCCTCCTTGGCATGGGCGACCTGTCTAGCCAACTTCGTCGCCTGTTCTGTCGCGCGTTCATCTGCGCTTCTAGTTTCCAGATCGTCGTAGTAATCGCTAGCCATGGTGCTACTCCTTTGGGTGATCTGATACTGAGGCCGATACCGTTTAATCAACAATTCGGCTCAGGATGCGTGCTCGTTGGAAGATTTTCAACAGAGCGCTTCACCGGACCTCGGGGAGCGACTTGCTTATTTCCCGCGTGCTGTTAGCGTAATCGACCATAATCCATGAAAAACGGCGAGGGGGACGCCATGACCGATAATAAAACCGATGGGCCGGTGATTCCAGTCGGCGTCAATCACGTGGTCATAAACGTCCGTGACATTGAGGAATCGCACACCTTCTGGACAGAGGTCGTCGGCATGCGACAAGTCGGCGAATTACACCCCACGCCGGAGCGGCCGGACCCGCCGGTGATGCGATTTTATAGCGGTGAAAAAGAGGGACGACCTAACCATCACGACATCGCCCTGGTCGAAAACAAAGAACTACCTTCGCCACCGGAGGAGTTTAGCATGTTCGGCGGCAACATCGCTATAAATCATATCGCTATCACTTTGCCCAACCGGGAATCCTGGCTGAAACAACTCGCGTACCTGCAAGAAAAAGATATCGACTTCGGGCGGCGGGTGGATCATGGAATGACCCACTCCCTCTATATTCGCGATCCAAATGGCTACGGTGTGGAACTACTCTATGAACTCCCACGCGAGGTTTGGAGCGGTGACATCAATGCGGCGCTAAATTACTCCAAGGTACTGCCTACCAAGGGTACGGATGCACTAAAAGATAATGAAGACGTACCTGTCTTTAGCGCAGCCTAATAATTCGGCTTCAAAAAATCCCAAAAGAGAAACCGGGGCCCAAAATCGGGCCCCGGTTCTTTTAATATTCCGCGAAACTACGAAAGTATCAGATCCGATCCTGTATTAGTCCAGATAGGTTGCCTTCATCGCCTGAGCGTCGCCCCAGAGTTTGAATGCGTTCCGGAACGCGAAGTAACTGTCAGCCATCTCTTTGAAAATTGGGTCCTTTGCGGACTCTTCGGCCACAACCTCGCGCCACGCCTTTTCAAAGACAGCAAGATCTGCATCCTTCCAACGATGGATCTTAACGCCGTACTTTTGCTGCATGGTCTTCATCGCACCGAACTGCTGCGCATCAGCATCAGCATGGGTATAGATGATTTGAGCCTGCGTGGCATTTTCGATCATCGCTTGATAAGCCTTCGGAAGCCCATCGTGCTTCGTTTTATTGGTCAAAAACTCCGAAACCGACGACTGCTGATGCCAACCTGGGAAGTAGTTGTTCTTGGCAATCTGGTAAAAACCGTACTTGATATCGTTGGTCGGCATCGAATACTCGGTCGCGTCAATCACACCACGCTCAAGCGCCGGGTAAATGTCCGCGCCCGCCAGAAGCTGTGTCGACACGCCAATCTTGGTCATCACCTTGGCGCCAAGACCAAAAAAGCGCATCTTCATGCCCTTCAGCTGATCGAGATTAGAGATTGGTTGCTTAAACCAACCGGAGGTCTCCGGACCATGGCTGAAAGCATCATAAGCCAGGAGGTCGTGCTTAGCATAAATCCGGTCACGGATGGCGTTTCCGCCACCAAACCACTTCCAGGACAGGAACTCGGTCAAACTTGGACCGAAAGGCACGGTGGTCATGAATGATAGACCCGGATATCGGCCCGCATGATAACCGGGCGTAGTCCAAGCCGACTCGATGGAACCTTTGGAAACCGCGTCGAATGTCTCGAGTGCTGGGACCAAAGCGCCCGGATCGAAGAACTTCACATTAAATTTACCACCAGACATAGTCTTGATGGCATCAACAAAACGCACGCCGGATTCACCCGCGTTCGGCACCGAGGTGCTCCACGCGCTCTGCATCTTCCACTTAACCTTCTTCTGCGCCATCGCATCCCCGGCGGCAAACGCAAGTGAGCCTGCAAGAGCGCCAATGGCCAAAGTTTTAAATGTGGTGACTGATTTCATTTGTTCCTCCCATCCACGCAATCGGTTCACGACGGCCGCGTCCCGTGGCGTGACTCCCAAACATTAGCGAGTCTGGAGCCGCAAGACAAATTTATGATTAACCAGACTGAGTACAAGCCTATCGAAAAGTATTTCTCATGTGACCGAAGCACGTTCCTGGAACGCGGGGTCATCCCATTCACGACATTCCATGACGGCCCGCAAATGGATAACCGCGTCGTATATGTCCACATGACGCAAATACAGCGGCGCAAAGCCGAACCGCATGATGTCTGGATCGCGGAAATCACCAATGACCCCGCGCCGGATCAAGGCTTGGACAATCGCATAGCCGTGCTCATGGACAAGGGAAACCTGGCTGCCACGGAGGAGCGGCTCGACCACACCCGCCTCCCTCGGCGTAACCAGACGGAACCCAAATTCGTGGCATTCAGTCTGGACGAGATCGATAAAAATGTCACAAAGGATGTTAGACTTGATGCGTATTTGGGTCATATCCACTTCGTCGATTACATCTAGAGCCGCCTCGAATGCGACGAGCCCGATCACGCCTGGGGACGAACAAATTTGGCGGCGAATACCGTCAGCTGGGCGATATTCGTTATCGAAAGCGAATGGATCGTCATGACCAAGCCACCCCGTTAGTGGTTGCTCTGCGGAGTTTTGGTGGCGCTTGGCGACGAAAAGAAAAGCGGGACCACCTGGACCAGCGTTGAGATACTTGTAGCTGCAACCGACAGCAAAGTCGGCAGCGGCTGCATTCAGTTCAACCGGGAAGGCACCGGCAGAGTGGGCAAGGTCCCAGATCGTTAGTGCCCCCACCTCATGCGCCGCCTTGGTGATCTTCGCCATATCGAATACACGACCGGTCTTGAAGTTCGTCTGGGTCAACATTAGCACCGCAACATCGCCATCCAAGGCGCTAACGACTTTGTCCTCATCAACCAGACGTAGCTGGTGGCCCTGACCCAACCAATTGACAATACCTTGGACCATATAGAGGTCGGTTGGAAAGTTCTCTCGGTTGGACAAAATGACCTTACGTTCCGGGCGCAAGCGCAGCGCCGCTGCGAGCATTTTAAACAAGTTGATCGAGGTGGTATCGACCACCACAACCTCACCCGAGCCGGCGCCGATTAGTCTAGCGAGACGGTCCCCAAGGGTAAGTGGTTTGTCCATCCATCCATCGGCCAACCAGCCTTTGATCAGATTCTCGCCCCACTCTTTCTCTATCATCGATGCGACTCGGCCAGGCACAGTCTTTGGCACCGGCCCCAGCGAGTTCCCATCGAGATATATTACTTCTTCTGGAAGGTAATAACGCTCACGAATGCCCGCCAAAGGATCCCGGTCATCCAGCCTCTCGCAATCGCCCCGGGAGATCTTTTTCATATAGTAGCCTCCTCATTGCAGAAGCCTAAGCTAAATCGTTTTGCAGAATCAAAGGAGCCAGAGTAAAGAATGGAAGATTGAATGCCCACCACACGGCCGCCAACGGCGCCTAATTCTCACTCCACGTTGCACTGAGACAGACCCGTGTTGTAACCGCCCAGTGCGTGAGCCGCGCCGGGGGAAGCTGTGACAGGTCAGCTCGAAGTCATGATTGTAAATGGTCCCAACCTAAATATGCTGGGAGTTCGCGAGCCGCACATATATGGACACGAAACCCTGGCTGATATAGAGGGGATTTGTGTCGCGCATGGGAGGGCTCTCGGCCTTTCGATTGATTTTCGCAAATCTAATTTTGAAGGCAAACTGGTTACTATGATCCAAAGCGCGCGAGACAGCGCCGCCGGGGTCATAATTAATGCGGCGGGCTACACGCATACCTCGGTATCCATAGCCGACGCGTTGAAGCTGACTGATCTCCCGGCATCGAGCTCCATTTATCTAACACCCACGCCCGAGAGGAGTTCCGAAAGCATTCTTACGTTTCGCCAATAGCCTGTGGTATCATAGCTGGGTTCGGCTCTCACGGATATTTGTTGGCTTTAGATGCCATGTCGCGCTTAATCGATCCTGGCAGAGGACTTATACTTGGAGGAGCCTCTTGGCTCACGACGTCGATAGCAAGCTGGTTCGCAAACTCGCAAAACTACTCGAGGAAACCGGTCTCGGAGAACTAGAATACGCGACAGATGACTGGCGTATTCGGGTTGCACGACCGATGCCCTCTGTATTGGGGGCAGCGACAACGCCAGCACTCACCACCACAATAATGACGCCAGCCGCGAACCATCCCGCGGCAGATTTGCCTGGAAGCCTCGTGTCGCCCATGGTCGGCATTGCCTATTTGGCACCTGACCCCAAATCCCCACCATTTGTTTCGATCGGTTCCACGGTTTCGGAGGGTGAAACAGTCATGATTATCGAGGCCATGAAGGTTATGAACACTATTCCTGCACACCGATCTGGAACTGTTGCGGAGATACTTATCGAGAGCGGACAGCCGGTCGAGTTCGGCCAGGCGCTGTTAGTAATCGAATGATCTTTGAGCACGCCACCCCGCGTGACGTTTCAACAAAGGTCCGAGTGAGATGTTCGAGAAAATACTGATCGCTAATCGCGGCGACATCGCACTCCGTATTCACCGCGCATGCCGTGAGATGGGGATTAAGACTGTCGCCGTTCACTCCACAGCCGATTCCGCCGCCATGCATGTACGCCTAGCCGATGAAAGTGTCTGCATCGGACCGCCCCCAGCGCGGGATAGTTACCTCAACATCCCGGCCATTCTGTCGGCTGCAATGGTAACGGGTGCGGATGCGGTGCACCCGGGCGTCGGATTTCTCTCAGAGAACGCCACCTTCGCCCAAATTGTCGAGGAGCATGGTTTCAAATTCATCGGCCCTAAACCGGAACATATCCAGATCATGGGCGATAAGATTGCGGCCAAGAAGGCAGCGATCAAGCTCGGCATTCCCTGCGTTCCCGGTTCAGACGGGCCGGTTGAGACAGCCGAGCATGCAGGTGCCGTGGCTCGCGAGATTGGGTTCCCAGTACTTATCAAGGCGGCAGCCGGGGGGGGGGGGCGTGGCATGAAGGTTGTGTACGATGCCAATGAACTGGGACACGCCATCAATATGGCTAAGAGTGAAGCCAAAGCTGCCTTTGGCGTTGAGGCAGTGTATATCGAACGCTATCTTGGCAAGCCCCGCCATGTGGAAGTACAGATCCTCGGAGACTGTCACGGCAATGTAGTGCATTTAGGGGAGAGGGACTGCTCACTGCAACGCCGGCACCAAAAAATCCTAGAAGAAACACCTTCCCCCGCGCTCAATGCCGCCGAACGGAACAAGATTGGTGCCATTGCGGTCGCGGCGATGCGAAAATCCGGATACCAGAGCCTGGGAACGATCGAGTTTCTATACGAGGATGGAGCATTTCACTTCATAGAGATGAACACACGTTTGCAGGTCGAGCATCCGATAACCGAGATGCTGACTGGAATCGACCTGGTGCGTGAACAAATCCAGGTCGCCTACGGCGCCCCAATCAGTTTTACTCAGGATTCAATCAAATTCCAGGGTCACGCAATCGAGTGCCGTATCAATGCCGAGAGCCCGGCAAACTTTCATCCATCACCCGGGAAAATAACCGAATATCACGCACCCGGGGGCCTGGGGGTCCGGGTGGATTCCGCTCTTTACGCCGGCTACGAGGTTCCGCCCCATTACGACAGTCTAGTTGCCAAACTAGTAGTCCATGGTTCAAGCAGGAACGAATGCATCCTTCGCTTGCGCCGAGCGCTAGACGAGTTCGTGATCGGTGGCATAGACACGATCGTTCCGTTACACCAGGAACTAACCACGGCGCCCGACTTCCTTAATGGCGACTATGATGTTCATTGGTTGGAGAAGGTGTTTCTGCGGACTTGAATGCAGCCCCGAGGGAATGGCTGTGGCATACTGCGGGGTCGAACAGAAATGAACGAGCTACAGCCCGAACTGTTGTTGAAGGCCTATGCCATCGGGGTCTTTCCAATGGCCGAAAGTCGCGATGATCCCAGGCTCTTTTTCGTGGATCCCGATAAGCGCGGCATTATCCCCATCGACGGATTTCATGTCTCTAAGAGCCTTCGCAAAGTGGCCCGCAGCCGCATATTCAAAATTCGTTGCGACACCGCATTTGAGGCTGTGTTGGACGGCTGCGCCCAGCCGACCGCAGAACGACCCGACACCTGGATAAATTCAGAAATCCGACGACTTTATATCGAATTGGCCAAGATGGGTCACTGCCACAGTGTTGAGGTTTGGTCCGGCAAAGACCTCGTCGGCGGTCTATATGGGGTGGCGCTTGGCGGTGCGTTCTTTGGAGAGAGCATGTTCAGTCGCACCACCAACGCCTCCAAGATCGCGCTTTTACATCTCGTCGCCCGCCTTTGGGCCGGCGGATTTACCTTACTTGATTGCCAGTTCATCACCGACCACCTACGCCAGTTTGGCGCAAGAGAAGTCATCCGGGAAATCTACCGGGTGATGCTAGCCGACGCGCTACGTCGGCCGGCCAATTTCTACTCGGACGCCGACGATTGGGGTTGGGTCGAACGGCTTCTGCAGTCGAGAAGCCAGACGTCGTAGACCGGATGTTCGAGAGCGTTGAGGGATGGGCTTGATGCAAACATCCACCCATTGAACAGAGAAATCAGCGGCTCACCTGGATTTTGTTCCTCTATCTCCCAGAAAGCGGCGCTTTCAGGAGTCTCGGTCGGAGGGCGCTTGCGGCAGGCACGAACCACAATGTTGAGCGTGCCGTAACGTGCAGTTTCACCCATCTTCACCGTAAAGGTCGAGACCCTCGCAGTGATCTTATCCAGCCCCTGAAGAACCGCGATTGGCATATCGAGCCAGGACTCTGAGCGACTAGGGACAGATTGGGCGCCCGCAGCAAATAGGCAGAACACGGCGAGCAAACGCGCCAATGTCCGTGTGAAGGATCTTTGTTCGGGGTTTGGAAAACCGAATGTCATAGAATTTATTGGTTGGGGCTACTGACAGCGCCAGCCTTTTTGGCGGAGAATATAAAACGGCCAAGCAATTGGACGATATCGACGGAATCCTGGGTGAACTCGATATAGTCGCCCGCCACGAGCAAATTGGGGGAACCACCAGGCACAAGTTCCACAAAATTACCCCCCAGCAAACCCTCGCTCGCGATGGCCGCCGTTGTGTCATCCGAGAACAAGAACTCGTCACCAATGGTTATAGTTACCTCAGCCTTGAAAGTCTCTGGATCCAATTCAAGGTTGGTTACCGTTCCCACCGTAATCCCGCTTACGCGGACGTCGCTTCCGACCTTTACACTCCCAATTTTGTTGAATTTCGCCGTTAGATCGTACCCAACCCCACCTGGTAGGTCAGCTGCGCCATAGGCGAAGACAAGAAACATAGCGGCGGCTGCCAAAACGATAGCTCCGATCAGCGTTTCGATCATATTGCCTCGCATGGCAGGCGCCTCTTCGTGCTAGTTTGAAACGCAGAAATGATCCAGACAGCATTCAAGCTGGGGTCCAGGGCTCGTAGTCACCCGTCGCGCGGTCTCGCTGACCCCCCATTAGCAAATGCCCTGGCGGACGGTAGGCATACCGAGTTCCCGTCAGGTTGGGCAGATGATCTTTCTGCCACTCATACCGCGGACGGTCTCCCTCCCTAGGCACATCGTCGGCAATATAATGGATCCAGGCGTGCCACTCGGGTGGAACCTTAGAAGCCTCAACTATTCCGTTGTAAACGACCCAACGCGTAAATCGGCCGTCCAAACGCCTACGTGATTTGTGTTCGTAGTATTTATTACCAAAAGGATCCGAGCCAACTTGCCGCCCGAAGATCCACGTGTAAAGAAGCGTTCCTACGCTCATAGACGTAACCCTGAGCCATTTCCTTAAGAGGGCTGAATATGTCATCCGAACACGCCGGCGTCCAGTCACCGGCCGGACCCGACCCAGAGCGCGGTCGGCACGACGGGGGCCAAGAACTGTCTGGGTTCGCCTTCATCGGAACCACAGCCTTGTTCTTCGGTGCCGCCCCCACTTTTGCGAAACTCGCATTCGATGGCGGTATCGATGCTTTGTCACTTCAGGTTTTCCGGTTCGCGATAGCGTTCGTCGCCGTAATCGGAACTATGGCCATCATCCGCGAGACACCGAAAATACAACGCCATCAGTTCGCAAGGCTTACACTACTGGCCTGTTGTACTGGTATCGCTTCACTTTGCTACATGACCTCTGTGCGATACGTGCCCGTGGCGGTTGCAAGCCTAACCTTCTTCACCTTTCCAATTATTGTCGGCCCATTGTCGCACCTTGTCGGGTCGGACCGAATGACGGTACGCAACCTCACGGCAACGGCAGTCGCTTTTACAGGCCTTTGCATGGTGCTCGGCGGCGACCTAGAACTGGATTGGCTCGGCATTTTACTCGCCTTTATCGCAGGCCTCGCCGTCGCGTTATCCTTTATTGTTGCAAGACCTCTGGTCGTGCAACTGCCAGCGATGACCGTTTCTGTTATCTCCACCGGGCTTTCCGGCCTCTTCTTTTTGACGTGGGCGCTCTTCACAGCTGACCTGTCCCCACCAGAAACTCCCGTCGGCAAGATTGGCCTTATCGGAAATTCCCTTTGCTACGCGGTGGGCTTATGTTGTCTCTACGCTGGTATCCGCCGGATCGGCGCCCTGCGTTCAGCTATTCTCGTCAACGCAGAACCCCTGATCAGCGTATTGGCTGCCTTTCTGGTTCTAGGTCAGACGATCGGCCCCGTTCAAATAGCCGGGACAGTGGTCGTAATTTTTGGAATCACTATGGTCCGCAAGGCCCCGAAGCGGGATGCAAAACCGGACGCAAACGATGTTTGATAGTCCACGGATCACCACATATAGCAAAAGCAAGAAAGTTACCCACAAAATATGTTGCACCTTTATGATACACTGGGCATCATTCTAAATGGTCTAATGGCACGGACCACTCAAAGAGTGATCCGCCAAGCTAGCTTCTAGCAGAGCGGGTTCCGCGGGTTCATAACAGAACCATGGCGGCATTGAAAATTTCGTTGGAATTGTTGTGTATTGATCGCAACAGTTGTGGCTATTTTCTGTAAAAATCCTAATTTTTACTTACCATTGGACTCTTTTGTCTGTTTTTTTCCGGCAATATTTTTAATTTTTTAACGAATATTTCCCTTGCCCCCCTCACAATATTCAGTATGATGCTGGCTTGGGACCACTATATTTAGTCCAAACTAAACAAATCCGACGATACCACAAGACGGGACAAGGGGAGCCCAGATGAGAGTCGAGCGACGATTTACGACCGAGAACGGAGGGCCTTATGCCAAGATAGAGTTTAGATCCGCGACAAGCGAGATACGTAATCCCGACGGTTCTGTTATCTTCAAAAACGACGCGATCGAAGTGCCGGCGGACTGGTCCCAGGTCGCTTCAGATATCATCGCTCAGAAATACTTTCGCAAAGCCGGCGTCCCCAACAGGCTGAAAGCTGTCAAAGAACCCAATGTCCCGTCCTGGCTCTGGCGGCAAAAGGCTGACAAAAAGGCACTTTCCAAGCTGCCAATGGCTCAGCGCATGGTGGGCGAGTCCAGTGCAAAACAAGTGTTCCATCGCCTCGCGGGAACTTGGACTTATTGGGGTTGGAAGGGCGGCTATTTCGATTCCGAGTGCGACGCGCAAGCCTATTATGACGAGATGTCGCATATGCTCTGCCAGCAAATGGCGGCCCCGAACTCCCCACAATGGTTTAATACAGGCCTCCACTGGGCCTATGGCATAGATGGTCCCGCTCAAGGCCATCACTACGTGGATTACCAAACCGGCCGGCTGGTGCGCTCGAAATCCGCCTACGAGCACCCGCAACCTCATGCATGCTTCATCCAGGGCGTCCAGGATGACCTCGTGAACGAAGGTGGCATTATGGATCTTTGGGTCCGCGAAGCACGCTTGTTCAAATACGGTTCCGGTACCGGATCAAATTTCTCCAGGCTACGCGGGGAAGGCGAACAGCTTTCTGGCGGCGGCAAGTCTTCGGGTCTCATGAGTTTCCTCAAGATTGGCGATCGAGCGGCCGGTGCGATCAAGTCAGGCGGCACGACGCGGCGCGCAGCCAAAATGGTCACTGTCGACATCGACCACCCCGACATCGCAAAATATATCGATTGGAAGGTGGTCGAGGAACAGAAAGTAGCAGCGCTGGTGGCCGGATCCAGGCTCGCCAATAAACACCTGAACGCCGTAATGCTGGCGTGCTCGAAATGGACCGACAGCGACGCAGAGGCGCGGTTTGATCCAAAGCGGAACCGAACACTAAAGAAGGCCATAATCACTGCGCGCAGCGCCATGATCCCAGAGAATTATATCCAACGGGTGATCCAATTTGCGCAGCAGGGCTATGGGCAGATCGAATTCCGGTCCTATGACACTGATTGGGATTCCGAAGCTTATCTTACGGTCTCCGGACAAAACTCTAACAACTCGGTCCGCGTCAGCAACGAATTTCTGGAAGCGGTCGAGAACGGCGAAAGTTGGGCGTTAATCCGACGTACAGACGGGGAAGTGGCTGAGAAAATCGAAGCTCGCGAGCTTTGGGATAAAATCTCAAATGCGGCCTGGGCCTGCGCGGATCCGGGGCTGCAATATGATACCACGATCAACGAGTGGCACACATGCCCAGAGGGCGGACGGATTGACGCTTCTAATCCTTGCTCGGAGTACATGTTTCTCGACGACACCGCCTGCAATCTCGCCTCGCTAAACCTAATGAAATTCCGCCGCGGGGATGGCAGCTTCGACATAGGTAGTTTTGAGCACGCCGTCCGGCTCTGGACCATCACACTCGAGATCGCGGTGATGATGGCTCAGTTCCCATCGAAGGAGATCGCACGCTTATCCTACGATTATCGCACGCTTGGGCTTGGCTATGCGAATATTGGTGGCCTGCTTATGGCAAGTGGTTATGCCTATGACAGTCATGCCGGCCGCGAGATATGTGGCGCGATCACATCGATCATGACCGGTGTCTCCTATGCCACGTCGGCTGAAATGGCGGGAGAGCTCGGCGCGTTCCGTTGCTATAGCGTTAACTCGGAGCACATGCTGCGAGTAATTCGAAACCACCATCGAGCGGCCCACGGTAAAACAAAAGGTTACGAAGGTTTGACGATCTTGCCTGTTCCTTTGAACTACGACAAGTGCCCGGATCCCTCGCTCCCGTCAGCAGCCGCCCGAGTTTGGGACAAGGCTCTTGCTCTCGGCGAGGAGAACGGTTTTCGCAATGCCCAGGCTACAGTGATCGCACCCACCGGCACAATTGGCTTGGTGATGGATTGTGACACTACCGGGATCGAGCCTGACTTCGCGATCGTCAAGTTCAAGAAGCTAGCCGGCGGCGGCTACTTCAAAATCATTAATCAAGTGGTTCCCGAAGCGCTTCACGTTTTGGGATACGACGAATCCCAAGTTAATGACATTATCCAGTACGCCGTTGGCCACGGAACACTCGCAGGTTGCACGGCAATCAACCACGACGCTTTGCGGTCCAAGGGCTTCGAAGACAACGAACTGACCAAGCTGGAGGATGCGCTGGCCAACGCCTTCGACATCAAATTTGCTTTCAACAAATGGACCCTTGGTCAAGATTTTTGCAGTGAAACACTGAATTTCAGTGATGCGCAGCTCAGTGACGTGTCCTTCGATATGCTAGCCGAGCTTGGTTTTTCGCGAAGCGAAATCGAGACTGCTAACACCCATGTCTGCGGTGCGATGACAGTCGAAGGTGCACCGCACCTGAAGGAAGAACACCTTCCAGTCTTCGATTGCGCGAACGTTTGCGGGCGTACCGGCACCCGCTTCCTGTCCTCCGAGAGTCACATTCGCATGATGGCTGCGGCCCAACCGTTCATTTCAGGAGCTATTTCCAAGACCATTAACATGCCGAATGGAGCGACTGTCGAAGACTGCTCGGATTCCTACATGCTTTCTTGGCGCTTAGGCCTGAAGGCCAACGCGCTCTACCGAGACGGTTCAAAGCTTAGCCAACCGTTGGCAGCTACCTTGGTCGAGGACGGAGAGGAACTAGAAGAGTTTATGGAGGCTCCAATAGCCGTCAAAGCGCCAGTGGTAGCAGAGCGGGTCATCGAGCGCGTGGTCGAGAAGATAGTCGAACGCGAACGTTCGGCCCAGCGCGGACGCTTGCCGCACCGCCGCAAGGGCTACACTCAGAAAGCGATGGTTGGCGGACACAAGGTCTATCTAAGAACCGGCGAGTACGAGGATGGCCGACTTGGTGAGATTTTTATCGACATGCACAAGGAAGGGGCCGCTTTTCGGTCGTTAATGAACAGCTTCGCAATCGCAGTCTCGATAGGCCTGCAATACGGCGTGCCGCTCGAGGAATACGTCGACTCCTTCACCTTCACAAGATTTGAACCTTCGGGCATGGTGACAGGCAACGACGCGATCAAAATGGCAACCTCAATTCTCGACTATATCTTCCGCGAGTTAGCAATCTCCTATCTCGACCGACACGACCTAAGCCATGCAAACAAAGACGATCTACTACCCGATACAGTAGGTGACGCCGATGTCGAATATGGTGCGATGGAGCATGTAAACAAGGTCGCAAGCCGAGGCTATATCCGGACCAACCTGGTAGTCCTACAAGGGGGCGCCGAGAAATCCACCGGAACGGAGGACGGCGCGCCAATCCCGGCTATTCAAACTGAGACCGAGGCCTTGGTCGAGGGGGCGGCCAGGACGGAACCTGTGGTGACGGCGACTGACGCGCAAGCGCGCGGTAATGGCAATGGAAGCGCTGGATTGCGCGCCACATCTGCAATGGTCAGTGTTAGCGACACGATGATGGACAAAGTTGACAACAACCTGGCGCGCATACGCGAGGCTCGGATCAAGGGCTATGAGGGCGAGGCTTGCCAGGATTGCGGTAACTTCACGCTCGTGCGCAACGGGACCTGCATGAAATGTGACACCTGCGGCACCACCAGCGGCTGTAGCTGAAAATCAACACGCCGGATAAAAGCCACCATAAACGTCAGCCACGCTATTCTTTGACTAAGCATTAATAGCCATCATTTCTAACGTGCCAAAGCCCAGGAATTAGTTCCAGAACAAACCAATGACGAAAGATAATTTGAGCTATAAACCAGAGCGCTGTCGCCAAAAATAGAGGCATCAACTACTGTCATAGCCCATTGAGAATGCTGTCAGAAATCTTCTCGGCCGTCATCAGGACCGGAAAGTTGGTGTTAGCACTGGGCACAACAGGAAACACCGAGGCATCGCAAACCCGCAACCCGCTGATACCCTTTACGCGCCCATTAGTATCCACCACACTCATCGGGTCATCAGCCCGGCCCATACGGCACGAGCACGAGGCATGCCACACACCCACGGCACCTCGACGCACGAACTCCTCCATCTTTTCCTCATCCTCTAACACTTCGTCCATTGAATAGGCATCGACGACAAAAGTGTTCATCAGGAACTTCCGCAGGGACTTAGGCCCATCTAACAGTTTAGCGGCAAGCGAAGTGATAAACCTGTTTCTCATGTTGTTAGAACCGAACTGGCGCACCTTGTCACCCCAAACCGCGGGAAACGCGCCATAGGCGACCTTCTCCATTTTGGGGTGCGAGTGCAGCCTTGCCATTAATCGCACCCCCTCCATCAACCGATCAAGGTCGCGCTTATCGGAGAGCAGGTTGAAGTCAACAAAAGGCTCTTGACGCCAATCTCCGCTCTGTAAGGTCACCTGCCCTGTCTCCGAATAGGTCTTGTTTACGAAGATGATCATCGACCCGAATTGCTTCCCCACATCGTGCCAGAATGATTTGCTGGCAGAGGCTACGAACATGTCGCCCTGACGCGCGTTCTCGATGCCAGAGGTATACCGAAGACCGACCATCAGGTGCCGCCGAGTAAAGTTGCCCATGCGTGCGAAAGGCTCCAGGAAAGCGGCAACCGCGATCGAGGGGTGGTCCATCAGGCGTTGTCCAACACCAGGCAAGGCCTGGCGCACCTCAATCCCAAGTTCACCAAGATGCCCCGCCGGCCCGATTCCAGAGCGCAACAGATGGGCCGGAGAATGAATTGCACCGGAAGAAAGGATCACCTCGTTGGCCCTAAACTCTATCTCTTTACCCTCAATCCACGCCTTTACACCAACGCATTTCAGGCCTTCGAACAATAACTCGCTAACTTGGGTGAAAGTTGAAATGTGCAAGTTATCGCGCTGTCTGGTGCCGGGGTCGAGATAGCCGATGGCGGCTGATACCCTCCGTTCGAAGGCATTTGATATAGTGATCGGAAAGTGGCCGTCGACAAATTCTCCATTCTGGTCCGGAATGTAAGGGAATCCCATCTCTTTGTAGACTTCGGAGATAACCTTAGCGTGCTCGCTCCAAAGGTCAGGGAAAATCCGACGCACAGGGATACGGCCGTCGGTGCCATGAAGGGGACCTTCGAAGTCCATATCCCGCTCGACCTTCTTGAAATAGGGCAGGACATCGTCCCAGCTCCAACCCTCGGCTCCACGCTCATCCCATTCGTCGTAGTCTGCCGGCGCGCCGCGGTTGGCCATCTGGCCGTTAATAGAGGACCCACCACCCAGCACACGAGCCTGCTCATAAACCCGCTTCGGTGGTTTTTCATCCTCTGGTTTATTATGCGAGATCACCTCAGTGGTAACACGCAAATCGGCCCAGGTGAAGTTGGAGTTAAGGTAAGCAAGACCAGGGTAGCTATCGAGAATCTCTTCAGGCACCTTGCCGTGCGGCGTGTCCTGGCCCGCTTCACAGAGTAGAACCTGGTTCGTACTTTTTGCAGAAAGACGATGGGCTAACACCGAGCCAGCTGAACCACCGCCGACGATGATATAATCATAGATCACTGTACCCTCCCGAATCGCCGTTTTCACCAGCTAATTTCTTAGTCCTGCCTCGAACATGAGTGGCCAGACTTTCTCGCGGAAACACGCCAAATCCGGCAGAAAATCGAAGAAATTGATTTGTACCCCGTCGATGCCGGTTTCCTTCAGACGAACCATCCAATTAACAATAGTTGTGGGCGAGCCCACTAAGTGCACGTTGCCACCTACCGACCAGTTCTCAAGACTATGCCCGCGCCAAGAATCTTGGTCACCGCCAAGAAAATCCGCGGCGAAGTTCTCCGTCGCGACCCAATCTCGCTCCGCCAGGATCCGGTCCCGCCATTCCCAGGCCTCAGCGTCAGTCGAGCGACAGATCACGTGTGGATTAATTAAAACACGAATATTCCGACCTTTCTCCTTGGCCATGGCCTTAATATGACGGACACGATCCGGCAACGACTGGCAGGTCTTTTCAGGATCCGCGCCTGCAGGCGAGGTCGTGAAGATAAGATCAGAGTAACTGGTCGCATAATTCAACCCGGCTCCAGAAGATGCGGCGTTCACCAGAACGGGCAGCCTGTTCAGCGGCTTAGGCGCGACAAAGGCCTGACCAGTCGACCACCACCGACCATCAAAGTCGAGGTTCTCGTCCCTTGTCCATAGCAGCTTCATAAGTTCAGTAAACTCCGAGGCTCGCTCGTATCGTTCGTCTCGGCCAATTGGCTCCAGGCCGAACATGCGCGGCTCCTTTTCCTTGTAGCCGGTAACCACGTTGATCCCCCAACGCCCACCTGACATGTGGTCAATCACCGCCCCATACTTGGCAACATGCAGCGGATGCAAGCCATAGAGCACGTGGACGGTCGAAATAAGCAACACGTTCTTCGTCAGCGGCGCCAAGCCTGCAGAGGCGACGAAAGGATCGAGCGCGTTAGCGCGGAACTTGATCTCCCCGCCATAGCCGTCCTTCGCTAGCCATTGGGCAAGTGCGAAGACTAGGTCGAACCCCATCTCATCGGCCTGAACCGCACACTCGGCGTTGTAAGCGAAACTCCAATCGGTATCGCGCGGCGCCTTAGATGGTGACCAAGCTCCTTGCTGGTGCGGTAGAAACAGTCCGACCATCAATGGCTGATCGAGCGCACGCTCAAACGACGTCAGCCCATCGACCACATGAAGATCTGGTGCGGTGCTTATGCGGGGCCGAGGGCTGAACAAGGACGACACTCTCGAAAATTTAAGAACTTAGTATTGTTTCGCTGGTCTGGTGTTGAGACAAGAGTGCACCATCATCACCGCCGACGTGATCGCATAGGGGGTTGGCTCAGTTTTTCCGGCTCCTCTTCCGTCGAACGCACAACTAACCCCCGGCGAGCTTCGGCAAGATGAAGATCTCCGCACCCAGTGGTATTTTTTGAAACCAGTCATCTCGGAAGATTTGGCCGTCGATTGAGACTGCGACCCCTTGTTCGATCTGACTGGCTAGTGCAGGCACCTCCCGTTCAAGGGCCTGCAAGAGTTGATGGATCGTCTTAGCCTCGAGTTCAAGGGCCTCTCGCCCGCCCGCCACGGACTTGATCGAGCCAGAAAGAAACACTTTCATCACCAAGCTATTCCAACGCTACCTGCTTGCCGGGGCGGGCTTCATCAATCGCTTTCAGAACCCGTGGCGGGGACATCGGTAAATGTGTGAGGCGAACGCCGGCTGCTGCCGAGACAGAATTCCCAATTGCCGCGAGGGGTGGCACGATCGAGGTCTCGCCAACACCCCGCACCCCATAAGGGTGGCCCGGATTAGCGACCTCGACGATGACGGTGTCGATCATTGGAAGATCTGAAGCTACCGGCATACGGTAGTCGAGGAAGCCTGGGTTCTCCAGTTTGCCGTCGGCGTTGTAAATGTATTCCTCATTCAATGCCCAACCAATCCCCTGGGCGGCCCCACCCTGGAATTGTCCCTCGACATAGGAGGGGTGGACCGCCTTGCCGGCGTCCTGAATCACGGTATAGCGCAGGATCCTGATTTGGCCAGTTTCTGCGTCGACTTCGGAATCAACCAAATGGGTCGCGAAGCTCACACCAGCGCCATCGGCATTGATCTCGGCATGCCCCGCGATTGGCCCGCCCGTATTCCCGGCTTTGCGCGCGATGTCGGTTAGCGTTAGCGGGTCAAACACACCAGCGTTAGAGCCAGACGGCTTTGCTTCGCCGTCTTCCCAGAAAACGGCATCCGGTGGAATACCCCAAATCGACGCCGCACGCTGGCAGAGAACGCCGATCGCGTTACGTGCCGCATCGATTATTGCCATGCCCGCAGAGAACGTCACTCGGCTTCCCTCTGTCGTATCGTTGTAGCCGAGTGACGAGGTATCGGTGACAACCGCGCGCACCTGATCATAGGGTATGCCCAGTTCCTCCGCCGCTATCAGACACATGGACGCTCGCGAGCCACCAATATCCGGGGTGCCCAATGCAAGGCCCACGGTGCCATCGCTTTGCACGTTCAAGGAGATGCTGGTCTGGCCCCCAAAATTAAACCAGAAACCACTAGCAACGCCCCGGCCCTGCCCTGGCTCCAGGTTTGAGGAATAATGCGGATGAGCCTTCGCGGCTTCCAGAGTCTCGCGCAATCCGATCGTTCCGAACTGCGGTCCATAGGCGGCCTTGGACCCAGTAGTTGCTGCGTTTTTGAGTCGGAATTCGATCGGATCAATCCCCAATTCGTTCGCAATCTCATCGACAACGCTTTCGACCGCATAAACTGACATCGGCGCGCCTGGGGCGCGGTAAGCTGCCTGTTTCGGCCTATTCACCACGACGTCATAGCCAGAGACGTGCAAATTCGCCAGGTCGTAACACGCAAAGGCCGACATGGCTCCAAACTCAACCGGAGAGCCTGGAAACGCACCTCCCTGATAGCAGAGCTCAGCCGCACCCGCAGTCATAAGCCCATCCCGGGTTGCCCCGATCCTGACCTTCATCACCGTACTGGAGGTAGGTCCAGTAGCGCGAAACACTTCTTCACGG
>PBMU01000095.1 GCA_002722775.1 Rhodospirillaceae bacterium | reverse complement strand
GGCCCTCACCAATCAATCGACTGTCACCCCAGGGATCCGTTGCCCACCGTCGTATATAGACAGCATTCTAGGACTACGTTCTTCTCGGAATTCTCGCTCCAAACGAAGCGTTGTTCCTGGTATCACGTTATCCCACCCGTTTTCGCGTAAACGTAAAAATTCATCCAATTTCTGGATCGCTGAAGCGACACTTTTTCGCTTAATCACCATTATTAGCCTTTCCATTGATGCGTAACTCCCGCGTCATTCCTGCCCCGTTGGCACCTCGGGGTAGTCGCTAGACTTCAGTTTGGTGTCCAGGGCGAGCGAGGCGCAAAAAGCCCCAACAATGTCAGCAACGTTGTGAGACATCCTTTCACCAGCAGATTGGCTCATTCATGAACAGGTCTTCCCTCTTCACTCAAATTCGTCAATTTTTTAAAACCCACTCTTCAGTCAAGTCAGGGTCTGTTTTTTCGGACGCTTTGAACGACAACCAATTAACTATAACAATCTTTTCTCACAGGGCTCGTGGTCAACATCATCAGAGAATGTGGTATCGTTGTCTGTATTAGACTCGTGAGTGTTATTGGATGGTTGACCAACTTTCGCGACATTTGGACGCTTTGGTGGAACATTGTCTCGCCAACGGTGCAACCGCGCGGAATGTGAATTTTCATCGCCCCCCCCTCGCGGGGCATTCGCCTCATCGCGAGGAGGATGTGGGACGATCTCTAATGGTGATCCCGTACACGCTAAGCCTCACTTCTGGCGAGCTCAAAACCCTGCTCAACGACCGCCTCTCCTCCCACGGGCAACTTTCAGGAATAACGCTTCCCATTCTCTGTGCAAATGCTGTGGACATCGATCTACTTTTGTCGGGTTATTCCAAGTCTCCGGTGTCGCTGGAAGAACCTCACATACGAGAGCTACACAAAACTCTGAAG
Organism: Rhodospirillaceae bacterium; assembly: GCA_002722775.1. Lineage (GTDB taxonomy): Bacteria > Pseudomonadota > Alphaproteobacteria > Thalassobaculales > Thalassobaculaceae. The sequence continues at coordinate 13,950 of PBMU01000095.1, read as the reverse complement.
ATTTATGGTCCAGGTGCAAGATTCTTGTCCGCGACAGATTTCTTCCTTATTTCACCCCAATGGATGGATGGAATTATTCTTCCACTTCTCTATCTAGCCAATTGCGATCTCTTGGACCCAAATATGGACTGTCACGCACACACTCGACACGGCGAACTCGGAACTATATTTGCACTCGAGACCAATCGACCAGTCCGGGTGGGAGAAATACTATGCTGGAAATACGGGGAGCTCACACCTTTGAATACTTTGATTAAACATGGGTATCTGGATGAACGGGACGCATATGATGGTGGTTTGGACGTTCCCGATATTGTCCTCCAACGAGCGGTTATTCCCAGTGCAACTGGACCCGAGATTCCCGGTGGAAATCAGGTTGCTACGCCCCTGCGCGAAATCGTCTCACGCAAGACGCCCGACACATCGCGAAAAATGATGCTGGAAGTTCAGGAAGGCAATCCAGACCTGAACATCCTGGAGGAAACTCGGCAACAATCCAGGGACCTGTTGTAAAAATGTCTGGATGCGCTCGATGAGTGCGCGCCACGGATCAAACTGCCGAAAGAATTACACAACCGGAGCCGGATGGCGGTGTCCTTCAACCAACATTATTTCGAACGTTTTCTAGATTCTTGCCGCATTTGACACTTGCCACGCGATGAATGTCGTTTAAAGCCACACCAGGCCGGCTGTGTTCCCCTGACCAGCCATAAATTGGTTTTTTCGTCCCATACCTCAGTCGTTGCTTCGGCCATATTGATACACGGGTATGAGGGCTGCATGGCCCTGGCGACCCATCCTACACAAGCCACTATAGGGAGTAGGGTGGGCTAAAAGTAGAAAAGGCCTCTATATACCCAACAATTCGTACCAGCTTTTAGTAGGTTTTATAAACGAGCTGAGGGAGGCATTTTACCGCACGTTTTATGACATTACGCTGTATCACGAACCGGGTCACAAAATGTGCCTGTTGACAGGCAATCGCCGACAATGAAAGCATTGCATTTGCTGACATCATGGTTGGTGATGGTGCCTTAACGAAAGAAACGAACTCTTCTCCTAGGCACCAGGTTAAGTCTTATCAGATAAGCCAACCAATTGATCTGTCAGCGCAGTTTATGTGGCAGATGGAGTGGTGTTCTCATGTCAGGAAAAATTACCGCTTGGCTGTCCATCGGCAGCACTTATACCTACCTGACGGCACTCCGAATTAAAGGCGTTGTCCAAACCTCAAGCATCGATCTAACAATCAGGCCCATAAGTATTCGGCAGATCATGAAGTCCATGGACAACATTCCTTTTCCACCATCCAAAAAATCAAAAGTAGATTACATGTGGCGTGACATACAGAGGCGCGCTCGATTTTATGGACTCCCCATTCCAAAAGTCCCCGCTCCGTATCCCCTTAAGGAATTTGATAGAGCCAACCATGTGGGCATTATCATGAACCAGCAAGGGCACTATCTAGAGTATCTGGAGCACACTTACCGGCTGTGGTTTGTGGATGGATTAGAGGCAGGGTCTGAGGAAAACCTTCAAGCAGCACTTTCCTCGATGGGGTTAGATTTTGATGAAATCATAGGAGCAGCTTCAAACGAAGCGATAAACGACGAGTATATTAACAACACTCACGCTGCTCAGGAGTCCGGGGTCTTCGGCGCCCCGTCATTTAGCGTGGGTGGAGAGATTTTCTGGGGCGATGATCGTCTGGAGGATGCGATTAGATTTTCTGCCCCACATTAAGCTCCATCCACGCATACATCGCGGCGACGTCGTACCCCTTTCCATAGCTTTGACCTATGCCGACGGTGCTCCATCCACATCCATATAAAATATCGTTAATCCAATAACAAGGTTTAGAGAGGCGTCGAGGGTTGCGTAGTGATAAAGGGAAGAACCTATTATAGGAAATAAGGGACAATCATGTTCTATGTTTCCTCATCCCGACCCAGCACGGAAGATCCTGCTAAAAACAGCCTGTGACGTAGCCAAGAACCGGTGATCACTGGGGCTTTTAGCATTAGAGAGCCGGAGCGCGGGCCCAGCTCGATGAGCTTTAATCTTATGACTATAGATACCAGGGAGGTTTCAATGACTGACCTCTATACAAAAGGGATATTGACTGTGATTGCTGTTGCCCTCGCGGTAATAACCTATCGAGGATTTAGCTTTGTTGTTCCGGCACAGGAATCATATGCGCCAGTGCAGAACGTTCAGATCTGCAATAGAAGCGATCAGGAGTGCACTGATGTTTCCCCGACATGGGGTTTGCAAGTGGATCCTAGTAAACCCTATCATTCCCCCTATTAGGACCGCCCTAGCTGGGGACTGTACCCTGACTCGAAATGGCCTCTCTTTTGTCTTTTTATCTTGAGCTAAGCATACTCTTTTAGAGAGATGACCATTAAGAGGTTTAGCCCTACCCATGCCCGTGTACAATAGCAGAGGCCATCCTAAAAGGGCCGATGGACCAGCACAGCCCGAATAAATCTTAGAAAGCAACAAAATATCTACGAATTCCAATACTAAAACGGTGTTTGGTGTATCGGAGTGAAACAATGAAATTAGTGATTAATTGCTTTACTAATAATTATGCATCCTTCTCGGGTAGGGCGGGTCGGAAAGAATATTGGTTATTCTTTTTAACCATGATTATTATTAATATAATTGCCAGTATAGTGGAATTTAGCACTAATTTATATTATATACTGGATCAAATACATATCGGCATATTAACTACTTTAATTTATTTATTTTTGTTGGTCCCAGGTACTGCTGTTACGGTCAGGAGGTTGCATGATACCAATAAGTCGTGGCGTTGGATAATTTTGGTTTATGGGCCTTTAATTGGGCTCGTTCTTGTTCTAATTATTTTTGAATTTCGGGCCGACATGCTGGGAATTGTTGGTTTTGGGGAAGAAGTCAAAAATTTTTATGGTAAAATTATGCTTGCTCTAACGATTATTTCTATAGCCGCATTAGTTGGAAGCATTTGGTTATTGGTCCTTATGACGTTTAAGGGGACTGAAGGTGAAAACCGCTTTGGTCCCGATCCTTTAGCGTCAAGCACCACGGATTCAGGTGGAACAGCGTAAATGTAAATTAAAATGACCGATATTCTAGCACGCTGATTACGCCCGAAATTCATCTTCTAATAATAAGCCCATGAGGGGATTTCACTTTATGATAAAATTTTCCTCACGGGCTTTCTTATGCGTTTCTAACTCCGTTCCAATGGGCCAAAATGCCTGAGCAACGATATTTAAACTTTGTAATTTTGTAGTTAAATTTGGGACGTTGATGAATGCCATGGACAGCATTGGTATCCGTTACAGAAAACTATTTTCAAGAATTAATTTCTACCAAAAACAGACACCTTACATCTCGGGATACCTAATATGTTAATGGCTGGATGACGCTGGCCCCGACTAATAAGATGAAGAACATAAAGGTTGGGTTCACTGAGTTGAAGTATGCCTTTCATCCTGGGTTCTAAGACGCCTGGTTGCGTCTGACACCTCTGTGGGAATCAGCGTCAGTAATCATGGAAACTTTCGATGTTCCTTATGGGCGGCCGCCTCTTATAGACAAAGCCTATAAGATAGCGAAAACTTGCAACGCTTGCGGTTCCGCATACAGGGCCGGGCTGAACCATTGAACTTTTTAATCTTATGCGTATCGATAACTGGATGAAACGGCGTTTGAGAAGGTTAAATGAAACTAACTATTGAACAAGCACTGCGGAAAGGTGTTTCAGTGCATAAAGACGGCAATCTCCGCGAAGCCGAAGGGTTTTATCGGGCCATTTTGCAGTCTCAGCCCACACACCCAGATGCTAACCATAATTTGGGCTTAATTGCAGCAGAAGTTAATAATTTTGATACGGCACTACAGTTATTTAAATTGGCTGTCGAAGCTAACCCCAAAATAGAACAGTTTTGGTTAAGTTATATTGATATTTTGATTAAGAAAAAGCGATTTCAAACCGCGAGAGATGTAATAAAACAAGGAAAGAAGTGGGGACTTTCTGGAAATAAAATTATTTTATTTGAAAATAATATCAATAATATTAATTTATTGCCATCCGAAGACCAATTAGGACGTCTTCTATATTGCTATAATAATGGGAAATATTCGGAAGCCGAGAAGTTGGCGATATATATTACCCAGCAGTTTCCGGCGAGCCAATTTGGCTGGAAAGTTCTTGGGTCGGTATTCGGGCAGAAAGGCAGGAAATCGGAATCTTTTAACGCGAAGCAAAGAGCAGTGCTTTTAAATCCTGAAGATGCTGAAGCCCACAGCAACCTGGGTAATACGCTTCAAGAGTTGGGTAGGTTGGGAGTGGCTGAAAAAAGCTTTAGGCGCGCAATAATACTAAAAGGAGATTTCCCTGAAGCTCACAGCAACCTAGGTAATGCGCTACAAGCACTAGGTAAGTTGGACGGAGCTGAAGCGAGTTTCAGACAAGCAATAGCCCTTAAGTCAAACTATGCCCAAGCCCACAACAATTTAGGGATCACGCTGAAAGCATTGGGCAGATTAGAAGATGCTGAAGAAAGCTGCAAACAGGCGATAACATTGAAAGCGAACTATGTCCAAGCGCATAACAACTTGGGTGTAACTCAAAAAGAATTGGGCAAATTTGATGAGGCAGCGACGAGTTTCAGGCAGGCCCTCACATTAAAATCTGACTTTGCAGAGACCTACACCAATTTGGGTATTGTTTTTTATGCTAGGGGAGACATGGGCTCCGCGATAGAAAATTTTAAAAAAGCATATCATTTAGACCCCGAGTTGCGTCTCAACGAATTATTGCTGATGGTACTACGAGCAAGAAAAGTGCGGTCTCAAAATAAATCTAACGTTAGCAATCCAAATACATACGATTTCGGCAAAAAATTGAACCCTAACCCATTAATTTTAAAACGGAAAGTGGAGCCGGAACTTATTGCCAGCTTATCCGAATTGCAGTCTAGGGCAATGGATAAAGCGCCAAATACACCTGTTTATGGAAATGGTCGATGCTCACTCGACTATCGTATGTTTAAGGTAAATCACCCTGTTATAAAGATGGTCGAACGTGATTTAGTTAGAATTATTAAATTATCCTTTGAATCCGAATTGTACATTTACGATTCTTTTTTTAACATCTATGGCCCTGGAGCTGGCATACCTCCGCATACACACTTAAATAAAATGGATAAAGAAAAATATTTTAACCTCCAAAAGCAAAAATATAGCCTCGTTTATTATCTTTCAGTAGGTGATCAGAATTGCAACGAGCCGGGCATTTTAAGGCTTTATGATCCTAACGAATACATTCTTCCATGTGAGGGAATGATAGTCATCATCCCTGCTGGTAGAAGCCACTCCGCGGTCTATAGTGGTGAAAAAGATAGAGTTGTCATCGGGATTAATTTTTATAGCCTTTAATTTTCCTTATTTTCGTTAAGTGACACCATCATGTGGCGGTGCATCTCTTTCTTCATGGTGAAAGAAAGGTAAACAATTTGGCTGCACCCTTTATCTTTTATTGTGACGTACGGTTAGAAGACTGGGAAGGGGAACGATGGCACATGTTTATACGACGGGTTTTCTACCATTTATCGCTGTTGCACTAGTCACAAGGGTCTGTCGAGGACTTAATTTTGTTGCTCCGGCTCGTGCATGCGAGGCGGTGAAAAAGGCCCGATCTACAACGGCAGGCCTCATTTGTGCGCTACTCTCTCAAAGCACGGCCAGTTGTGGGTAAAGCAATAAATTCTGGAGGACGCACTTGAAATCGGGGGGCGCAATTCTCGTTATAGGTACTGTTGCAACAATAGCATTTTGCCTTTGGTCTTTCCAGTCGGCTGCCCCTAACGCCGCTGGATGACGATGGCTCAGACCAATAAGATGAAAAGCAGTAGGGTAATGATCTCTGAATTCAAGTGATCCTCTTCCTAATCCCCTATTCCATGTCTATCAGGTCAGATTGGCGGTGGCCTCGGGCTCTCTACGTCTTTCATATATGGAGGCATAAAAGATAAACCAATTTTAAGACTCATACAAACTAGCTAGATCATCTAAGCTACCTCTCCTTTACCAGATGACCTCAAAGCAGATGAGACAGTGTGTACAAGGTTCCCTAGGCCCATTTTGGTGTAGGTCGCCCGATTGGGCCCCTAGGCCCTAATTACGCCATCCGCTAACTATGTGATAAAACATAATAATACGGGCCTGTGCGTTGTGAATTAGGGGTATTTTCGCACTTCGGAGCTGCATTCCGACTTTCGCTTACGTGCCAGAAATGTACACCATCGCGGCGCAAGTTTGCGCAATCCCATCGGGGGCGGTAGCGTTTCCTCTTTATCCAATCGCGGGGAGCTGGACAGTGGGTTTAATGGACGCGGAGGTGATAGACGTTCACGCACATGTTGTATTGGCCGAAACTATGGGGGCCGCCGGCCCACACGGGCCGGAGTTGACCACGGCCGCGGACGGCTTGCCATTGTTTCGGGCCGGTGGGTTTGAATTGCACGGCGTTCCGTATGCCGAGAGCCCTTTCATGCGGGTGGATCTCCGCCTTCAGCGTTTAGACGCCGCCGGCATCGACTATCAGCTCCTGTCGCCCAATCCGCTGACTTACTTCCATCACATAGAACCTGCAAATGCGGTTTCCTTCTGCCGCATTCATAACGACGCATTGGCAAGTATTGTCGGCGGACACCCGGATCGGCTCGGGGGCTTCGCGGCGATACCTATTCAAGACGTTGGCGCGTCGATCGAAGAGCTGCACCGCGCGATCAAGGAACTCGGCCTGCATGGCCCCTATATTGGCACCAACACGGTTCGCCCACTCCACGATCCGGCAATGAATGCGTTCTACCAAGCCTGCGTGGACCTCGACGTGCCGCTGTTTCTGCATCCTTCTCCTGCCGGGATTGATGGGCCAAAGGGGGACCCAAATTTAAAGCATTTCGACCTCGATGTGGTCATCGGATTCGCCGCGCAAGAGGCCATCGCGGTCGGATCACTGATCTACGGCGGCGTGTTGGACCGATTTCCGGATCTTGATATATGCCTCAGCCACGGCGGTGGCTCGGCCGGTTACTTGATCGGGCGTATGGCGCAAGGTGCACGCAAACGCCCGTGGTCGCCCGACTATCTGCGCGCAGACGGAGCCTTCGAGGAGCGCTTTGCCCGTTTTTGGTTCGACAACCACCTCAACAATGCTCGATCACTGGATCTGCTTATGGAGATCGTCGGCGACGAACGGTTGGTCTATGGAACTAACTTCGTCGGCTGGGACGCGCCGGACGACATGGGAACCCGGAAACCCGACCCCAAGCTAGCCAACAATGCCCGAAGGTTGCTGCGGGTATGACGACATTGCTGATTGAAAACGGCCGCATCATCGACGGCGCCGCAAACGCCGCATTCGAAGGCTCGGTGCTGGTTTCCGAGGGAAGGATTGAGGCAACCGGCGCTGCCGCGGACAAGCGGGCTGCAGAGGTGAATGACCTTGAGAAGCTCGATGCCAGCGGTTTGACGGTCATGCCTGGGCTAATCGACGTTCACTGCCATTTGGCCTTCGACGATGCCGAGTCGAATGCTGAGCTTTTCTTCCAGCGCCGCAATGCCTTGTCGGCGCTGGTCGCATCCTACAATGCCAGAAAACTCCTGCGTGCGGGCGTTACCGGGATTGTCGATCCGGACTCGACATTCGAAAACATGATCGACTTGCGCGACGCAATTGAGGCCGGAATCGTGGAAGGGCCACGCATGGCTTGTGGTTCCTATGCTCTGATAACCAGCATCGGCGGGACCGCGGGACGGTTGATCAGTAATTCAGGGGTGACCGGCTATTACATGGCGGTGAACGGGCGTGAAGAACTGGTCGCCGAGGTGCGGCGTCAGATCAAGAATGGCGCCGATTGGATCAAGGTGCATGTCACCGGCATTGTGCCACGCCAGGCTCACAGGGGAGAAATGTGCGCCTGGAGCGATGATGAACTTCGGCTCATCGTGGGAACGGCCCATGATCTCGACACACCAGTCATGGGGCATTGTCGGGGGGCCGATTCCACAAGGCGGGCGGCTCTTGCCGGGTTCGATTTTTTGCTGCATGCGACGGGGATGGACGAGGCCGCCCTTGAAGTTGTAATCGATCGAAAGGTCCCAATCGCGCCGACATTTACGTTCCAAGCCAATCTCGCGGACTTCGGTGCCAAGGTCGGCGCTGATCCCGGACTGATCACACTTTTCGCGCGCGAGATCGAAGACAGTGCCGAAAACATGCGCCGTGCATATGACGCCGGCGTACCCTTGCTGACCGGTAGTGAAAGCGGTTTCTCCATGGTGCCTTATGGTGAATGGCACTACCGCGAGCTCGAAGTTTTCGTTCGCTACTTCGGACTAACACCGTTACAAGCGATCCAATGCGCGACCGAAACGAGCGCATTTGGGTTAAAAATGTCGGGCGAAATCGGCCTGATAGCAGCCGGCTACCGGGCGGATCTGATCTGCGTCGATGGCAGGCCGGACGAAGACGTCACTGCCCTAGGCCGTCCGGACGCGATACGCCACGTGTTGATCGACGGTGTGAAAAAGGACATCTTGCCACCACCGCCTCGCAAACCGCTCGCTGGTTGGCGAATCGGTGTAATCGGCGCGCGTCTCGATCGCAATACAGCGTTCGGCAAGACCAACACAAAGGGCACGATCGATATACAGGAACTGCATTGACGGAGAAGGGCCATGTCCGACGCAAAATTGCTTCACCGGATAGACCGGCTTGAATCGAGGCATGCGATCGCTGAACTGATTAGCATCTACGGCATAGCCTGTGACGACCACGACATGCCACGCCTGATGGGCCTTTTCACCCCCGACGCCGTTTTCGATACCAGAAATGGTCTGATGCGTGCCGTTGAACCGACCGAGATCGAGGCCATGTTTACCCAGGCTTTCAAGATCCGGGGCCCAGCATTTCACTGGACCCACGACCATATCGTGGAGTTCGACGACAACGATCCGGACAGTGCTACCGGTACCGTACTGAGCCACGCGGAGACCACGCCGCATGGCGAGCCAAGCCTCGCTGCAATGCGCTACGAAGATATCTATCGGCGGCGCGACGGGCGCTGGCTGTTCGCAAAACGAACTATCAACTTCCTCTACTACGTGCCGGCCCGGGAATATCTGACGGCCCTAAACCAGGAAACCCGGGTGACGGTCGCCGGCAATAGGCTTCCTGCCGACTACCCCGAGAACCTGCTAGCCTGGCAGGAATTCGATGCCCGGCACAAGAAAACCTAGTGGAGGAGATGGAATGACCGGCCCATCCGAAACCTCGATAACTCTGGCGCGCCGGGCGCTCGCGCGCTACCGCGAGCGCGGCACCGATCAGGCGGACACACCGATGCCACTTCCGGTTTCGGCATATCTTGATACCGAGCGCTACGCCCACGAAATCGAGCATTGTTTCAAACGACTGCCAATGGCGATAGCGTTGAGCTTGGAACTGGAAGGCACGAGTACCTATCGGGCCATGAAGATTCTGGACACGCCGGTACTTGTCGTCAGGGGGCGTGACGGCGTGGCGCGGGCCTTTCTCAATGTCTGCCGCCACCGTGGCGCTCAGGTCGTTCCGGACGGGACCGGCACAGGGTTGCAGTTTTCCTGCCCGTATCACGCATGGGTCTACGATGACCGCGGTGCGCTCGCTTCGATGTATGGGGAGTCTACATTTGGAGCTCTCGAGCGTTCCGAGCGTGGACTAAGGGAACTGACTTGCACCGAGGCGGCCGGGCCGATTTGGGTATGCCTTACCCCCGGCATCGCGTTCGACATTGACGACTGGCTCTGCGATTTCCGGATTGAGTTGGAGACCCTGGATCTGGAGAATTGGCACCTGCACGCCGAACGGGACATTCCGGGACCGGGCTGGAAGGTGGTTTGGGACGGGTACCTAGAGGCCTATCACCACAATAGCCTGCATCAGGACACGGTCGGTAAGTTCACCATCGGCAATCTGGTGGTGCACGACACCTACGGGCCCCACCAGCGGATCACATTCGGACGAAAATCCCTGAAGGATTTGATGGATCAGCCGGAAGAGAAGTGGGCACCTGATGAACACATTCGGCTGATACACTCTGTTTTCCCGAACTTGTCAATTTCGGGCGTTCTGGGAGACCACTGCCTAGTCAGCATACTATTCCCTGGGCCTGGGCCCGACACGACCGTAACCCGGCAATACGTGCTGGCGGCTCAAGAACCCAAAACAGAGGAGCAAATTGCCGCAACGGAGGGATTCAGCAACATCGTGCTGCGTGCAGTCCGTGACGAGGACTATGCGATGGGGTTCACTATACAACGCGGCTTGGCCTCCGGTGCAAACGAAACCTTTCTGTTCGGTCGCAATGAGCCCGGCTTACAACACTACCACCGGATGGTGGCGCGTTACGGTTGCTGGTCGGGAGACTAACGGAACACCGTCATCAACCATGCACATGCCCGCACTAGGACGGAGAGCAACGCCAGGGTGATATCCCCGCCGGTCCGAGATGCGGCCGTTGGATGTAGATGGCGGGATGATCGCTATCGAGCAGGACGGCAGCCAGTTATAGACCCCTTAATCAATGGGGGATGTTGTCTGCTCCAATTTGTTCATTTACTCGTGGGATATCGATTGTAAGACCAACCGTTCTTTTTAAATAACTCTTCCATTTATTTTGCTACCCCTCCCCGCAATTTCGAAGGATATGGTCAATTGCATATCCAATATATTGTAAATATGTGATGCTTGAGTGAATTTTTTATATATTTAATGAATTATTGAATTTACAAATAGTGATTAAAACAAATAATAAATTAAATTACCAATTTCTCTGTTTCCGCGCTTCTTCTTTGCTTGATTATGAATTAAATAATTTAAGATAATTGGGAATTATTCTATTTTTTATGATACTATATAATTGTGGTATAATTAAATACCCCATTCACATATCATTCACACGAACAAGACCGTTGAAACCAGAGTGATCATAGTAGGGATTCCAGGAGAAGAGTCTTGCTAACGTTATATAACGAGAAGCAGAAGCAGCGGCCAAGCTAATAGGATAGGTACGGAATAAGAGTACGCGCGCTCTTTTTCAAATAATAACCTTAAAACCTTCAAACACTGGATGTCCCAAATATACGTCACTATGTTGACCGGCGCCCCTATGGGCCTGACGAAACGCCTCGGATCTAGTCCAATTCGAAAAATCGTCCTCGGATTTCCACGTGCTATGAGATGCATAGAGTGTATGTGTTTCTTCTTTACAACCCTTTACCAGATGAAATTCTATAAATCCTGGTACGTTATCTAAGTGGGTTTCTCGCTCTTTCCAAATTTTTTCAAAATCTTTTTCCCTACCAGGAACGATTTTAAAACGGTTCATCGCTATATACACTTCACAGATCTCCATTATATGGGCGTGAATATAATTCGTTCTTGTCGGCGAAATTCGAGGTCTTCGAGAGTTTTATACCTGAGGGCACCCCTCACTTTGAAGTGACCCTGCTAAAATCGCCTATATCAAAGCTAAAAGCCCCTCGTCCCGCATTCCACCTTCCTTCCATCTGCCAAAATACGTACTTTCCAATCCATTCACCCGCCCGGCGCCTCCAAGGAGCTTATGTTTAATCAAATGAAAGCGGAATATTTTCACCGCATCGATGAAACTGATGATGCGATATTTTACGGCCAACCCAGGCTTGTAAAGCATATTGATGATTCTGCTTGTGTCGCTTTAACAAATTATTTTCGCATGGTTTTGCCTGCCGACAGCGATCTTCTCGATCTGATGTCGAGTTGCTTTTCCCACCTACCCGAAGAATTAAGTTACAAAAGCGTAACGGGGTTAGGCATGAACAAAGTCGAATTAGATGGCAACCCACAATTGACTTCACGTGTTGTGCATAACCTCACAAACGACCCTACGTTGCCATTCGATGATCATACGTTTGACGGATGCGTTGTGACAGTATCGGTGCAATACCTTGTTAACCCTGTTGTTGTTTTCCAAGAAATAGGACGGGTGCTACGACCGCGCAGTCCCTGTATCATCTCGTTTTCTAATAGATGTTTTCCTACCAAGGCGGTCGCAGTTTGGCATAATCTAGATGACCAAGACCGCGCGAAACTTGTCGGCCATTATTTTGTCGTATCCAAAAAATTTGGGCCATATGAAGTTTTGAACATTTCACCTAAGCATGACAAAACAGACCCTCTTTTCGTTGTTTGTGCAAAAACTGCGCCTTAAGAAAGGTAGCCGCACAAAATCGACTAATTCGAATGAGAAATTAAGGGCAAAAGCGACCATTATTAATTATAGTCACATTACTACTCTAACTTTACCGCCGGAAGTCTGAGAGTTGGCCAGAAGCGAGGCAACATTTTGAAAGATGATGAAGGAGCCGACCCCGCAAAGCATAGCGGTGAACTAGAAGGCCGTTGTTAGTCACTTGAAAGCTTGATCCAGAGCGTTTCACGCTTGCATTCATTGTTCTTTATTTTGGCCCTGACGCCCACGAAAGGACTGCATGTTCGAATTTAACGGGCGGACTATCGACTTTGTCGAGAGTGGAAACGGACCCTTGGTGCTTTTTGTGCCGGGATCTTTCAGCACACCGGCAGCATGGCGTCCGATCCAAAAGCAACTACCTAACGGATATCGTTTTATCACAACGAGCGTTTGCGGTTATGGTGCAACCGAAGAAACCCGGTCTCTGGGCGATGTTGCGATAACGCATCAAACGAGATTAGTCGAGGCCGTAGTTATTCATGCTGGTGGCGGACCGGTGCATCTGGTGGGCCATTCAATGGGTGGCATGATCTGCTTTGCCACCGCTATGGAAGGCCGAGTAGACGTTTCAAGTATAGCTGCGTTCGAAGCTAATCCGCTTGAGCTTGTTCGAGAGAATGCAGGCGAGAAATTTTACCAGGCTATCCGCAATATGAGTGATGAATACGAAGCCGCATACCTTTCGGGCGAAGAGGACGCCGCGCGCCGGATTATCGACTTTTGGGGACGAGAGGGTGACTTTGCGGCTATGCCCCAGCCAGTGCGCGCTTATTGTAAAGCGACGACCTGGTCCAACATCCTGGACTGGCGCGCGGCCTTCAATTTTCATGCGCGCAAAGCAGATTACGCGACATTGGAGATACCTGTCCTGGCGGTCCGTGGCAGTGAATGCAATCCCGTTATGGTGAATATTACCGATGCGCTCCACGAGGCAGTTCCAAACATTCACACCGAAATCATCAACAACGCTGGTCATTTTTTGATAACCAGCCATCCGAGTGAATGCGCCGTTCTTTTGAGGAATTTTCTGAGCAACCTAAATAACTAATTTGAGCAGATCCCAATCACCGAAGGGCAGCTCTGTCCTAAGGCACGTGCCGCAAGGTCAGGAGAAATTTTGACCTCGTACGCGGTACCACGCTCGATAGACCCGCGCTTCTCCTATGCCCATCTCGTTTGCAGACACCATTCGCCTGCCCCTATTTCGTTTGGGCTAGAAGAGATCGGCTGAGTGAACACGGTCTTCGTATTGGTGCTCTTGGGCCACGCTGTCTATCATAAGTGTCGCGAAAAGAATGATTTTATCTCTCTTGTAACTCAATAAGTTAAACCCAAGCGAACAACGCACTATTCCGCTCTGCATTCAATTCTTTCATATTTTTGATAAACTACAAGTGTCTGCCCAACTTGCATCGCTATAGAGCAATCATTCCAGTTTGGGTCCTGGCTTATTGTTTTAACCAATACGGTTTTTGTTTTTGTGGATAGAAACTCAATTCTTATGGTTTTTCGAAACGGAACTAAAATCATTTCTTTATCGCGATATTGAACTTCTACTTTAAAATTTTCGACACCGTCATTTTTCACAATTATAAAATCTTTTTTTGGAGCTTTT
>PBMU01000094.1 GCA_002722775.1 Rhodospirillaceae bacterium | reverse complement strand
GCAGAGTTGTTTGTGCCCGTTCCAAGTCGGGTGCCCCGCTGTAGCAAAAGACCTCGGGAATGAAACGTGCCGCTGCACCAATGCCCCCCGATGCACCTGTGATGATAGCGACCTTGTTGTCCAGCTTGCCCATGACGTTTTTTCCCAATGATTATATAGATTGATTGTTGCTTCCCTCATTCAGGCGGTTTCCGTTGGATTTGGCAAGTCGATAACCAGACCTGCCCCCGGTTGAACGATCGGATCGGATACCTTTTGGACCAGATTATGAAACGCTTGCTCGTTGTTGCCCATGTTCCTTCGCCAAATACTTTAAGACTTCGCGATGCTATTGTTTCAGGCGCTAGCAACCGAGAAATTGAGGACGTGGAGACTATTGCTAAAAGCCCCTTCGAGGCAGGGCCAGAAGATGTGCTGATCGCCGATGCTGTGATTCTAGGGACGACCGAGAACTTGGGTTACATGAGCGGAGCCTTAAAGGATTTTTTCGACCGGACCTACTATCCGATCCTTGAGCTTACTCGGGGCAAGCCTTACGCACTCTATATTCGTGCCGGTATGGATGGGACGGGTACGCGCCGTGCTGTTCAGAGCATCACCACTGGGCTCAAGTGGCGCCCGGTGCAGGATCCTCTGATTTGCCGAGGTGATTGGGATGAGGCTTTTATAAGCCAATGTGCTGAACTTGGGATGGCGATGGCGGCAGGTCTGGAGGTAGGTGTGTTCTAAGCCCTGATTAATTAGGAAGCAAAGATTCCATTATTTCACATCATTGTGAATGTAATTCAAATATTTCTTATTATTTCCAATCGTTCTACTTCATCGGAAAAAATTATTCTAAGATGTATAATATTTCCAATAATCATTCACCGTTCTTATCCTATTCGGTTCACAGTTGGATTTAGTTTCAGGTATTTGAAAAAGCTGGCTGGTTGCGGTTTTGTAACAGTCCTTAGCGTTTAAAGGATGGGCCGTTCGACTGCGTGTATTTTTATAGAAATCACTAGGACCCCACCCTCGGGAATCTGTTAATTATAGGGGTCACACAGTTCGCGACTATGCTGCGTAGCAGGGAACCGAATTTGGCTTAACTATTTTATGGCACCCGGGGTCTTCGTGCGAGTTTCGCCTCGTGGTGAGTGACATAGGCTGCGGACGCGAAAATTACGGCGGCACCAATCCAAGTCCACATAGTTGGGGTTTCGTCGAATAAAATGTATCCCATGACCGCGATGATCGGCAGGCGTACAAAATCGATCGGTTGTATCTGCGAAATTTCGGCGAGTTGGTAGGCACGAGTATAACAGAGATGACCAATCGTTCCGGCGCCCGCAAGACAGATTAGCCAGAGCCAGGTGATTACCGCCGGCCACTCCCAGAACAATAATGCTGGGATCAAGGCCAATGGTGTTTGCAATACGACCATGTAGGTAACGATAGTTTCGGGGCGTTCGGTTTCTGTCAATTTCTTCACCAACAACACTGTGACCGCAATCGTGACCGAGTTTGCAATCGCCAGTAATGCACCGGCGGATACGGCCTCCAGGCCGGGGCGAATTACTATCATTATGCCGAGAAAACCGGCAACCAGCCCCGTAACGCGGCGTATTCGTATGATTTCTCCTAAGAATAAAATAGCGCCTAATGATGCAAAAAGTGGAGTGGTAAAGCTGATGGCCGTCGCTTCGGCAAGCGGGATTAACGTGATTGCCGTAAAGCCTGCAGCCATGCCGATGATGTTGATCACTGCGCGCGTCGTGTAGAGGCCGAGGCGACGCGTCTTCATTACTGCCGGACCTTGTTGCAAGATCCAGGGCAGCATCATTAAAACCGCCAGGAAGTTCCGAAAAAAGACCACCACGAGTGGATGGATTTGATCAGCGGAGAGCCGGATGAAAATTCCCATGGTCGCAAAGAAAATCATCGCGGCCATCATGTAGATCGCGGCCGCGAATGGACCATGGTGTTTGGGTTGGCCTATGTCTTTTAAAGTTTTAGGGTCTTCATAGCTCACGAGTTAGCAACTACAGAACTGTCTCGGCTAAAAGTTGAAGCGCTTCTTTGGAATTGGCGCGCGCAATCAAGGTGTCGACATGTCGTTGTTTGGCCGCAGTTTTCCAGTCGGATAATTTCTCTACGATCCGTTTCCTAGACCCCACCAGGGCGACCTGATCGATCAATTCTTGCGGAACGGCAGCTGCTGCCTCCCCGCGCTTGCCATCCAAGAAAAGGTCCTGGATATTTTGGGCTTCGGATTCGAAGCCGATCCGCTTGGCGTAGTCGCAATAAAAATTCTTGTTCCGGGCACCCATCCCACCGATATAGAATGACAAGTTCTCACGAACCGGACGGCTTGCTACCTCCACGTCTTCGTCGATATTTATATAACACATCGGCATCACGTCGAAGGTCTCGAGAGATTTGCCGTCGCCCGTTTTGGCGAACCCAGCCTCGATATGCTCCTCAAAGACATCGAAGCGGGTTGGATCCATATAGATTGGGATGAACCCATCGACGATCTCCGCCGCCGCCTCCACGCCGGCAGGACTGATGGCCCCCGTGACGATCTTCATTGATGGGTTTCCGTGCAGGATGCTCTTTAAAGGTATGCCAAGACCCGTCGCGCCCTCGCTCTTGTAGGGAAATTGGTAGTGCTCGCCTTGGTAATTAAGTGGTTCCTTACGCTCTAGAATAGCGCGGACGATTGAGACATATTCACGCAAGCGGGTCAGCGGCTTACCATAGGGCACACCATGCCAGCCCTCGACCACCTGGGGTCCTGACGGGCCGAGACCAAGGATAAAGCGTCCGTCGGAAAGATGGTCTAGGGTGATTGCGGTGTTGGCGACCGTGGTAGGCGTACGGGTAGTCAACTGGATGATCCCTGTGCCCACTTTTATCCGCGAGGTGCGGGCTAACGCCCAAGTCGCCGGCGTGACGGCGTCATGGCCCCAAGATTCTGATGTCCAAAGTGAGTCGAAACCGAGATTCTCCGCCTCATCGATCATTTCCATGTTGAGTGAAAAATGGCCGCCACGGCCACCGATGCTAAGCCCGAGTTTCATTTTTATGTTCCTTCCGGTGGACGCTCACCAGGTTCCCTGGCACGCTTTCCGGCAACCATAGAGGCGCGTGGAGGAAAATGCGATGAAGATTGGTCTTTACATGGCGACCCAATGGCCAAACGGTGCTGATCTGACGCATGAAGTAGATAATCTCTGTGAACAAGCCCGCGCTGCCAAGGAAGCGGGGTTCGCATCGATTTTCGTGGGTCAACATTTTCTCTCCGAACCCCTCAAAATGATCCAGGCAGAACCACTCATCGCTCGCTTGGCGGCGGAGGCAGATGGGCTCGAATTTGGGATCGCTGTTGTACTGTTGGCTATGCAAAACCCTGTCATGGTGGCGGAATACGCTGCCTCGCTTGATTGGATCACCGGTGGACGATACATTCTTGGCGTAGGCGTGGGCTACCGTCCGGAAGAGTTCGAGGGACTCGGGGTGCCTTTTGAAGACCGCGCCAGCCGATTCGAGGAAGCCGTCCCCTTGATCCGGCGATTGTGGACGGAGGATTCAATCACGCATCACGGCACGCACTTCGACGTTGGTGGTCTGGGCGCAAGCATACGCCCGAAGCGTCCTGGAGGCCCGCCTATTTGGATCGGTGGCGACATACCGCCTGCCGTGCGACGGGCAGCCCGTCTCGGCAGTCCGTGGGTTGCTCCGCCGACTATGCATTTCGACGATGTGGTCCATCGTTTGGACGTTTACCGTAGTTCTATGGTTGAGGCAGGCACCAACCATAATCAAGGTCAACCGCTCATTCGGGAAGTAGCGATAGGTTTAAGCCGGCAGGCAGCCATGTCGTCCGCCCGCCCCGCCCTACTCGCCAAGTATGAATCATACGCAGGTTGGGGGCAGCACTCTGCGAGTAAGGGGCTGAACCTTGCCGAGCGGTTCGACGAATTCTGCGCCGATCGTTTCGTAATTGGGGACGAAGCCGAGGTCTTTGATGAAATCCAGCGTTACACAGATAGTTTTGGCGTTAATCATCTCCTGGTTCGCCTTCAATGGCCGGGTTTTAGCCAATCCGCCACGTTGGATGCCATCAAAAGGGTGGGTCGGGTAGCCGCACGTCTAGTCTAGTGTATTAACTAAAAATTCCCTTTTGTCATGGGACCAAAGCCAGTGGAAGAAGACACTTGCGATTGCCATCGCCCCCCGGTCTCGTCTAATGATCCACCCGGAGATTACAGGACGGCGGAGGCTCAGGCGAAATGGCCATGAAAATCGCTATCATCGGAGGTTCGGGCGCTTTGGGAGCGGGGCTTGCCAAACGCTGGGCTCGTGCCGGCCACGGGATAGTTATCGGTTCGCGTGATGCTGGACGGGCTGCTGAGGCGGCCGAGCGGTTGAACGCCGAGGCGGGCTCTTCCAAAATCATTGGTCTCGGGAACCCTGACGCGGCCGTGGCCGGAGAGATTGTCGCTTTGACTGTGCCATATGCTAACCAGATGCCAACGCTCGAAGCGATTAAAGATGGGCTTCAAGGCAAGATACTGATCGATGTGACGGTGCCTCTAGTCCCGCCCAAGGTTCGCACTGTTTTAGTCCCTGAAGGTGGTTCCTGTGCCAAAGCTGCCCAGGATTATCTTGGCAATGGTGTACGTGTGGTGTCGGCTTTCCAAAATGTTGCCGCAACCCATCTCGATGACTTGGATCACGCGATTAAGTGCGATGTGCTGGTATGTGGCAACGATCCCGCAGCGCGCGAGGAAGTTGTTCAGCTCGCCGCCCAAGCTCACATGAAGGCATGGCATGCCGGTGTTATCGATAATTCTATTGTTGCCGAGGCGTTCACCTCTGCGCTGATTTTCATCAATGCGCGTTATAAGATTGACGGTGCGGGCATTCGTATCACTGGGACGCCTGAATCGGTTGGAGATTAGGGGCAGGACATGCCGTCACGCATGATCTTGACTGCCCTGACAGGCGTACCAGAGGTTACTCCAGGCGACGATCTGGTGCAGGTCGTCGCCGACTCCATCAACGTTTCGGGCGAAATACTTATCAACGGAGATATTCTCGTCGTCGCTCAGAAGATTGTCTCAAAAGCTGAAGGCCGGATCGTTGATTTTGACTCGGTGAAACCATCGCAACGTGCGTTAGTTCTTGCGGAACAAGTCGACAAAGACCCGCGCCATGTCGAACTAGTACTGCAAGAATCAAATGAAGTGGTGAAATATCGTCCTGGCGTATTGATCGTTGAACAAAAGCTTGGCTTGGTAATGGCTAATGCTGGAATCGACCATTCCAATATCCAGCAGAACGAGGCTGGAGAGCGGATCCTGCTTCTTCCTGTCGATCCGGACGCAAGTGCCAATCGGTTAAAGGACGGATTGAGGAAACGCTTCGATGTGTCGGTCGGCATAGTTATAAACGATAGTGTGGGACGCGCTTGGCGAATAGGAACAGTGGGGTTAGCGATTGGGGTCGCGGGCCTACCAGCCGTCTTAGACCTGCGTGGGGAACCCGACCGCCATGGTCGTGAGCTGCTAGTGAGTGAGCAGGCGGTCGCCGATGAACTTGCCTCCGCCGCATCCCTTCTGCAGGGACAAGCGGCTGAAGGTCTGCCGATCGTTTTAGTAAGGGGCTTTTCGTCAAATGCTCCCGAGCAGGGTGCCGACGCGCTGATCCGATCACGTGAGATGGACATGTTCCGGTGACTGCCGGAGGAGCGACCCCCAAGACTGTTGCTGTGCTTTCGGGAGGGGTTGGTGGTGCAAAACTGGTTCTTGGTATGTCGCGCGAAATCTCGGCCGAACGCCTCTTAGTCGTCGCCAATACAGCCGATGACTTTAAGCATCTTGGGTTCCATATTTCTCCGGATATCGACACGCTCATCTATACACTCGCCAATTTAGCCAACAACGAACATGGTTGGGGGCGAGCAAACGAGAGCTGGTCCTTTATGGAGGCACTCGAAGTCCTTGGTGGCGAGACTTGGTTCAATCTTGGTGACGGGGACCTGGCAATGCATGTGGAACGAACGCGGCGTTTGACGGCAGGTGAAAGTTTGACCGACGTCACAGCCGCGCTTGCCGACGCTTTGGGGATTGGAGTTAAGATTTTACCGATGACAGACGATCGCGTGACGACAATAGTCGAAACGACCACGGGACCGTTAATGTTTCAGCACTATTTCGTGCGCGAGAGATGCGAACCTGAGGTTAGGGGATTTCGGTTCGATGGGATTCAGGACGCAAGGCCAAACCCGGGTTTCATCGATGCTCTCCGATCCGGGCGTATTGGCGCGGTGATAATTGCGCCTTCCAATCCCTTTGTAAGTGTTGACCCCATCTTGGATCTCCCGGGTATTCGAGCTGCACTGAATAATATGAACGGGCCGGTGATTGCTGTTTCACCCATCGTCAAAGGTTCGGCTATCAAAGGACCGGCAGCGAAGATGATGAGGGAGTTGGGTATACGAGCGAATGTGTCGGCGGTGGCCCAACACTACCGGGGCTTAGTCGACATTATCGTAATTGATGAGGCGGACCGAGATTTTGAAGAACAAATTCGCGCACTTGGAATTGATGTGCTGGTAACAAATACAGTAATGCGAACGCTCGAGGATCGCAGGAACTTGGCGCGTTTTTGCCTCGGCGCCATATAAGGTATTCCGATGATTGTCGCTGTCGTGCCCGTTAAAAACCTGACCCGAGCCAAAAGTCGCTTGACTTCCCTTTTGGATGCTGTTGAGCGAAAATTGTTAGTACGAACAATGTTGTCTAACGTTCTTGACGCGTTGTCGGGTGCAAAAGGAATCACTAACGTCTTCGTTGTGGCGGAAGAGGATCTCGACCTACCAAGTGGTGTTGCTCTTTTAAGAGAGCCTGGAAACCGAGGATATGATGAAGCAGTGTCCTTCGCACTCACGGACCCGCGAGTGTCGGGAGCCAAGGCAATGCTCGTCGTGCCCAGCGATCTGCCGCTCATGGGGGCCAGTGATATCGACGCATTGCTTCAGGACGTGAAAGCCTGCGAGGCGCGGATTGCAAGGGCCCGTGACGGCGACGGTACTAATGCGTTGTTGTTGGCCCCCCCGAACCTAATACCAACACGATTCGGTCCCGGTAGTTGCGAACAGCATCGACAGGCGGCTTCCAGATGTGGTTACCCCGTTAAGGTTTTCACCCTGGATGGACTTGCGTTTGACATTGATACTCCTCAAGATCTCATTGATTTCCGTGCCTGCGAAGGCCAAACAAGAACCCACGCCTTTCTTCGTAGATACGGGCTGACAAAACGGCTGTCAGGCACGAATTAACGAATGTGTAAGATTGCCGAACCGGGGATGACCGTGCAAAAAAATTTTACTTGGACCGATTATGACGTGCCACCTAGCGCGGAGAAGGCTCAGGACATCGTATCGTGCGGCGATCTCGACGGTCTCATGTCCGCGGCCGCACAATTGCGTGATCAAGGGTTTGGGCGCCATGTTAGCTACTCACGGAAGGTCTTCATACCGCTCACTCAGCTCTGCCGAGATGTTTGTCACTACTGCACATTTGCTCAGGCCCCTAGGAAATTGAGGCAAGCCTATTTGACCGTTGACCAGGTTTTAACAATAGCGAGAGCCGGGCGAGCCGCAGGTTGTAAGGAGGCGCTGTTCACCCTGGGGGACAAGCCGGAATTGCGTTATTCAGCAGCGCGTGAGGCCTTGGACCGGATGGGCTACGAGAGCACGCTCGCCTATTTGCACGACATGGCGTTGCTTGTTTTTGAGGAAACTGGTTTGTTTCCGCACTTAAATCCAGGAGTAATGAGCGCATCAGATATTGCTGGGTTGCGCGAGGTCTCGGTTAGCATGGGCATCATGCTAGAGAATACCTCTGAACGGTTGATGCAGCGTGGCGGTTGTCACTTTGGTTCGCCGGACAAGGATCCCACCACTCGCCTCCGGACAATAGCGGAAGCTGGTCGCCAGAAAGTTCCGTTTACCAGTGGGATTCTGATTGGTGTCGGTGAGACCCGAGAAGAGCGTATCAATTCGCTCATAGCATTGCGCGATTTGCACCAGGAATATGGACATATACAGGAAATAATTATCCAAAATTTTCGTGCCAAGGCTGGAACGCGTATGGCGAACGCCACAGAACCGACCTTTTCAGACCTGCTTTGGACCATTGCCGCCACTCGGTTGATTTTCGGGAGCAACATGTCGATTCAAGCTCCGCCGAACCTTTCCTACGAGGACGCTTGTAAATTGATACCCGCGGGGATCAATGATTGGGGAGGGATCTCGCCTGTTACCCCCGATCACGTGAACCCTGAGGCTCCTTGGCCGCACCTGGAACGCCTAGCGCAGGACACCGCCGGTATGGGTAAGGTACTGGTCGAAAGGCTTTCCGTATATCCGGCTTACGTCCGTAATGCTGAAGCCTGGCTTGATGTCGGTTTTCGAGGATCGGTGTTCGCCGCCGCCGACGCTGATGGCCTGGCGAGGACAGAGGAGTGGTCTCCCGGCCGCGCGGAGGCGTCAGATAATACTATCCCCGACATTTTTGTCACGCCCGGTTTTATCGCTGACGCTAGTCTTGATCATATTCTAGACTCCGCTATGCGTGGTGACGATCTGACTGAAATTCAGATAACACGAATGTTTCATGCGCGTGACGGTGAGGTTGAAATCGTCGCTCGAGCGGCAGATGAGCTGCGTCGTCGAGTTAATGGCGAAGTTGTACGTTATGTGGTTAACCGGAATATAAATTATACCAATATATGCTATTTTGGTTGCAAATTCTGTGCGTTTTCCAAGGGTAAAACCCAAGATCACTTGCGCGGAAAGCCCTACGACCTAGCCCTGGAAGAAATTGTCCGCCGTGCTTTAGAGGCTTGGAGACGCGGCGCCACCGAAGTTTGTCTGCAAGGTGGTATTCATCCGGACTATGACGGCAACACATATCTGGATATAACCCGGGCGCTTAAATCGGTGATTCCCGACTTGCATATTCACGCATTTTCGCCGCTCGAGGTCCATCAGGGGGCGGCAACTCTTGGAATTTCACTTGACCAGTTTCTTGGCCAGCTTCGCGACGCGGGGCTTGGCAGTCTCCCCGGTACTGCAGCGGAGATCTTAGACGATCAGGTACGTCAAATTCTGTGTCCCGATAAGGTTAACACCGAGCAATGGTTAAATGTGGTGGAGACCGCGCATAATGTAGGTCTCCCGACCACTTCGACTATCATGTTTGGGCATATAGACGCTCCATATCATTGGTCACGACATTTGTTGCGGCTTAGAGATTTACAGGCGCGCACTGGCGGAATTACAGAATTCGTTCCGCTGCCTTTTGTTCATATGGAAGCTCCTATATATCTCAAGGGAAATGCAAGACGTGGCCCAAGCTGGCGCGAGACGGTATTGATACATTCCGTGGCGCGATTAGCTCTAAACCCCCTTATTGAGAACATTCAGACGTCGTGGGTTAAACTGGGTGCGGCCGGAGCAGCGATATGTCTTGATTCTGGTGCCAATGACATGGGTGGCACCTTGATGAATGAAACCATAACACGCTCGGCCGGGGCCAGTCATGGTCAGGAGTTGTGCCCTGAACAGATGGATCAGGTCATTCGGAAATTGGGCCGCGATCCCGAGCAACGCTCTACGATCTATGATCGACCACCCCAGGCTCAGGTTGAAGCTTCCTACGACGCGTCCCCGCTCTTGCCGGTAGTTAACACGTCGGTACGTCGCGGGCATCGCCGCGCTATTTCCTCGAACCTCGTTCGTCCGGGTTTTGAGATTGAGACAGTGGCTGATTAAGTCCAAACGTGGCCCCGAAAAAATGACGGATCTTTTAACCTTTGGCCTCATGTTGTCTAACCGGGCGCCGGTACTAGACTATGGTACATCCGCCGATCTGGTCGTGCTTGCTGTTCAGGCCGAGGAATGTGGGTTATTTGATACTGTCTGGTCTGGCGATGCTTTTCTAACGAACCCGCGTCTTGATTCAATAACGCTGCTCGCAGCAGTGGCCGCGCGCACACAAAGGGTCCGCTTGGGACCGGCATGTATGGGAAGTTTTACCCAACGTAACGCGCTCGATCTGGCTTATCAATGGGCGAGCTTAGACCAAATTTCAAATGGACGATCCGTAATGGTCGCGTGTGCGGGTGGTGGCAGTGGCAAGGCTTGGGAACGCGAGGCGCGTAACACCGGTGTCCCATCGGAGAAACGGCGCGCGTTAATGTGGGAAAGGATCGAATTGCTTCACCGGCTCTGGACAGAGGAAAGGGTAACTTTCAATGGGACTTTTCATGACTACGACCGTGTCTCTATCAAACCGGCGCCGATGCAAACCCATTGTCCTATTTGGGCTGCGACGAACATTACGCGCCTCGCAAGTGGAACGTCGACGGGGCGGATGCCGGTCAAGACGTTAGCTCGAGTTGGTAAATCGTGCGATGGCTGGATGACGCATTCGGTCACACCGGCCACTTTCTCAGAGGCTTGGGGGTATGTTCTGCGCTCATGTGCAGCCCACGACAAAGACCCTGACGAAATGGATAATGCACTCGTCATCAATATTTGCGTGCGGGAGAAATCGAATGAGGCTCTTGAAGAATCTGGATGCTTCTTGGCTGATTACTATGGCTTACGATTCTCTCCCGATCGAACGCGTGATTGGACGGCGCATGGGCCGCCCGAGGTATGTGCCGATAAACTGCGTGATTATGTGGGGTCGGGAGTTAAGCACCTTGCATTGCGTATAACGTCGCGTGATCAGTTTGGTCAGTTTGAGAGGATCGCGGATGAGGTGCTCCCGCTGGTCAATCAAAGGTAGTTAATAGAGGGGGGTGCGATGGCAATCGGTGTCGGTCTTGGAATGGCGACATTTACATTCTCTAGCGCCGCAGGATATTGGCGTTGGGTCCAGCGATGTGACGAAGCAGGAGTTGACTCTCTCTGGCAAACTGATCGACTGGTTTCCAAGGAACCTTTCTTGGAATGCATGACGGTGATGGCAGGAATTGCCGGCGCCACTAAAAAAGTCAAATTCGGCATGAACGTCGCCTCGCTCGGCCTACGAGACCCGCTGCTTACGGCCAAACAATGCGCTACGATCGATTTTTTGTCTGGGGGCCGCCTGCTTCCAGCCTTCGGTCTTGGTAGCAATCGCTCGCGGGATTGGGTTGCGTCCGGTACTACAACCAAGGCTCGAGGGCGGAGAATGAACGAGGCGTTAGAGGTAATGACACGTCTCTGGGTGGACGATGAAGTTAGTTTTGAAGGGAATCATTTTAACTATGAACGTGCCAGTGTGGCACCTCGGCCAGTGCAGGTTCCTTTACCATTATGGATCGGCGGTAGTTCGGACGCGGCGATCGAGCGCTCAGGCCGGTTCGGGACCGGCTGGCAAGCGGCCTTTGATTCCCCTGAGGAGGCGGGTGTTGTGGTCCAAAAGATAAACGTTGCTGCCAAGGACCACGGCCGCTCCATCGATCACGATCATTTCGGCGCTGCGTTTGGGGTGCGGTTTGGAAACTGGGACGAGGAGCCTGTTCGAAAGATGGCTGCCGATTTCGAGAAACGTACCGGTAAGGAAGCCGCTCGAGGCTTCGTGGTTGGTGGCGGCGACGAAATTCTTTCGCGGATCCAAGACTATGTCGATCACGGTATATCCAAGTTTATCCTGCGTCCGATTGGCGCTGGTGATGCGGAGATGGAAGATCAAACGGAACAGTTAATTGAGAAAGTTATATCCAAGGTTCCGGAGTTGAAGGAAAAGACGTGACTGGCGCTGCTTCGCATGAAGGTTCGGTGCGACTTGGTGAACAAGTTATAGAATATTACAAAAAACCAAACGAAATTTCCGCCGCCATATACGTGGAAAGAGCTGAAGAATTGCTGACCACTGGCCATCCTGAAGCGGCTATTAACGCTGGGAAATGCGCACTTATACTAGATCCTTCCTTTGTGCCTGCCATGGCGATGATAATAACAACAAAACCGGTTAGCGTGACTGATGAAATATCAAAAAATTTATTGGCCTGGCACCTTGCATTAACGCCGGAAAATGCAGTGTTGCGTATCAAGTTCGCGACCTTGGTTTTTGCTACTGGGCAGGAACTTCGAGCGGTTGATATTTTGGTTGAGGGAATCCGTAAATCGCCCGCAAATGCACATTTTCACTTTTCTCTCGGCCTTTTTCGCCGCAGAGGGAGAAAGGCCGACACGCGGTTTCCCCTTAGTTTAAAAAAAGCAATCATTCTGTCACCAAATATGGGGCCGTTCCTAGATCCTTTCATCGGTTATTTACAACATCGTGGAGAGCATAATTTTGGGTTCGGTTGGTCAATTCGGATGGCCATTCTTTGTGATGCTCGCCACGATCACCGTTACCTCTATGGCGCTCTGATTCTTTTGGCCAGCAGTGGTGGCCGCTCCAAGCAAAATGTGTTGGCTCTGACTTGGATGGAACGGTTTTTGTGTGTCCTGACTGTCTCACAGCATATAGAGCGTTTGAAAATGGAAATTGGGGTTTTGCGGCTTCGCGCGAAGCTCTATTCCGAAGCGGTTTCAGACCTTGAATACCTGGCCACGGACACCACTGTGACGTATCGTGCGGACTATGTAGCATATCTTGGAGTTTTAAAATATGCGCTTGGAGACAAGAAATCATACGCCAGGATAATGGCTCGAAGTCTGATTTGGGAGACTGACATTAAATCCGAGCTGAATCGCCAAGACTTTTATGAATTTAATGCGGCGCTTCTTGATCGTGTTTTGAAACATCCGAGTCTTGAGATTTCGACTGATGGGTCATACGGAAAGGTGGAAAGAACAGCCTATGATGGAAAACGTGGAATACTTGCGGATAAAACTCCTGTATTCGATACATTCCGTGCGCTTTTGAAAATTAAGATAGCTGATTATATGGAGCGTTTGCCGAAGGACGCCACGCATCCCTTTTTGAGACGATGCAGCGCCGGCACCAAGTTGAAGCTTGGTCGCATGTGGGGATTGGTAGTTACTGATGCCGTCGATGCCGCGCGCCATCATCATGGGGATGCCTTTCTGTCTGCTATTTATTATGTGGATATCCCGGAACGGATGGGTGGTAACAACAACCCAAAAGCCGGGTGGCTGGAGATTGGTCGACCGGATCTTGATATTGAATTTGAAGACTGTGACGTCACGTATATAGAGCCTCAGATCGGAAAACTGATCCTATTTCCGTCATATTTTTTCCACGCGGTCCTGCCGACGCGATCCACAAGACCACGCGTTTCCATTGCATCAGACATCATGTTAGCTTGATTTTCCCCTGATTAGGGCGCTGTAAAATTCCATCTTGTCTAAGTACTCATGATGTATTTTTGTTGGTTTTTAGAGCTTGATTACGATGGCGTAAGCCAGTTACTAGTGTAGATTGAATCTGACCGGGATTCTCTTCATTTCACCACTCTTTACTGAATGAACTGGTCGTGCTTATCGTCTCTATTTCAGACGACGTGATAGCGTTTTTGAGTTGCTTCGGGGCCGATAACTTGTTTGTCATTATATACTACACGAAGGGGCGCGACTGGCTAGATAGCCACAGGGAGCGGGAGGCTTGGGTGCCAAATGAAACCCTTGAACTAAGTCAAAAAACTACAAACGGAAATTTTTGATTGGGCATCTCTAAACCCTTTGCGGCATTGATCATGAAT
This sequence comes from Rhodospirillaceae bacterium, assembly GCA_002722775.1. Lineage (GTDB taxonomy): Bacteria > Pseudomonadota > Alphaproteobacteria > Thalassobaculales > Thalassobaculaceae. The sequence continues at coordinate 991 of PBMU01000094.1, read as the reverse complement.
GAGCAACGTCACCGTCCGTTGTCCGGTCGCTTGTTATGCATCGCAAACCTAACGGTGAACCTCACACCTGAAGAAACGCTTGAGTTTGGGAATCGGTATGGGCTGACGATCGATGCTGAGCGGCTTGTCCTAGATGACATCACGCGTGCGGGCGATGGAAACCGAGTGGACATGCGGTCTTTCTTCCGCGCGATTTCGGGTTGTGAGGTCGATGTATTGGACATTTCCGCCTACGAGGGGGCAACAGTAATAGCTGATTTGAACGAAGACGTGCCGGCGGAGCTGTTTGGTAGGTACGACGTGATCGTCGAGGGAGGGACTTTGGATAATATTTTTGATCCGGCCAATGCACTCCGAAATTTGCATAGGATGCTATCAAACGGCGGCCGCTTGTTTTCTACCAACGTCTTCAACGCTAGTCTTTTCAACAGCGCATATGTCTCACTCCCACCAGACTGGTTTTTCGATTTTTTTGCCTGGAACCAATATCACGCATTATGCCTCTACTTCGTCCATCGTGGTCCGGCCATAGCTCCAGAGGCTAAACAATGGATCCTGGAAACTAAACTCGTCCATCGTCACGTCGATCTAGCCCAAATTTTTCAACTCATCGACGATCCGAAAGTACCAGTTGAAATTAGGCGACAAGGGCCGGAATGGCAGTTTTGGGCGACCGGGAAGCATTTAGGCTCACTTTTTAGGTGTGATGTCACCGCTGGTCGCATCCCGATTGGAGATGTCATACTGGTTGCCGAAAAGGGTGAGGTGGGGCATTGCGTAACAAACCCCGTTCAAATTCATTACAGATCCCCAAAAGATAATCTAGAGATGTTCCGCAGAGCCTTGCGGTTCACTACAGATGAGCGGCCGCCACTGATAGAAAAAATTTCTCGCGAAGATGCACTTCCATACATAGTCCCGATGGGGCCAATTTGAATTTATGTAGAGAGAAGATTACCTACGTACCATAACATTATTTATAATTTTATTT